>CAYNXU010000186.1:0-4021 GCA_964401225.1 uncultured Nitrosomonas sp. | reverse complement strand
CGATGACGATGATTAATTGCATCTGACAAATAGAGCATATGAAGAAGCACCCTGCCTAAATAGCAGGGTGCTTTAGTTAATCATGATTTTAAATTACTTGTATATTAAGCAATGGAAGATATGCAGAAAGTGCAGAAAACCATTTGAGAATTGAACTTGCGAAGTTTTCCACGCAGGCTTAGTTCATTTTGCAGCAATTTGAAATAGCCTGCTATTACGCTCAATATAATTAGATTGAAAAGATTCTAATTTGGTAATGAAGGATAATTACTGGCAAAGATAGCTTAAAATATGAAGGGCGTATTCTAGTATCTGTTTTTTTTTTGAATAGAGTCACCTAAAAACCAATTCACTCTTCAAACATTCTGCAATATTGCAAATGTCATGGATACATATAATCAATGTGATATTCAAAATGATTTTCATAAAAATGTAACCAGACTGTCTTACTATCAAAAATTAAGATTGAGTTAGTAATCCTTGAAAATGGTATGTATCCTAAAAATGCAAGAAGTGCAAATGTGAGAAAAAATAGATCGACCGGCAGCCTTCGCTATCGTTATACACGCCATATAAAAGAGAAGGTGATAGAGATGCTGCTACTTTTAGCAGCTTTTTTTTCGGTACTGATTACATTTGCCATTGTTTTTATGTTGGTAAAAGAGTCATACATATTTTTTCAGCACGTATCCATTTGGGAGTTTCTGACTGATACACAATGGACTCCGTTATTTGATGATGCACACTACGGTATACTTCCTTTAGTTTCAGGAACTATAGTAAGTTCTGCTGTTGCGCTGATAGTTGCACTTCCGTTGGGCACTACCATAGCTATATATTTGTCGGAGTTTGCTCCTTTTTCTGTTCGGGAGATCGCAAAACCTTTTCTTGAATTGTTGGGGGGTATTCCTACTATTGTGTATGGTTATTTTGCTCTTCTATTTGTGACGCCATTGCTACAAATGATTATTCCTACTTTGCCGGGATTTAGCTTATTGTCTGCTGGATTGGTAATGGGAATCATGATTATTCCTTATGTGAGCTCGATGACTGAAGATGCGATGCGTTCTGTGCCTATGCATTTGCGAGAAGGTTCTTATGCCATGGGTGCGACGAGGTTTCAAACAGCTATCAAAGTTGTGATGCCAGCAGCTTTCTCGGGTATTGCAGCTGCTTATATCTTAGGAATTTCTCGAGCGGTAGGAGAAACTATGGTAGTGGCTATAGCGGCCGGGATGCAACCCAACCTAACTTGGAATCCAATGGAACAGGCGGCCACAATTACTGCTTATATCGTACAGGTAAGTTTAGGTGATTTACCGCATGGCAGTGTTGGTTATCAGACTATTTTCGCGGCAGGACTTACTTTGTTGCTCATTACACTGATTTTTAACATACTGGGCCACCTATTACGTAAACGATATCGCGAAACATATTGATAGAAAAGGTTATTCTTAGGCGGAATCTCTCGTATTCGTGACGGACGATAAAGTGAGATCCGTCACAACATGATTAATTGAAGTTTTGCTGGAGTTTTAAAAAAAACTTATTGTGAATAAGCAGAGTTTGAGTGATATAAAGAAGCTAGAGGAGCTTCGCGTTATTATTGCGCGACATAAGCGTTGGGATCTAATTTTTTTAATTGCAGGCATTCTTGCTTTAATGATAGCTCTCTTGACGTTTATGGCTTTGTTCTTGCAAATGCTTATAGACGGTGCACCTCGCTTGTCTTGGGAATTTTTTACTTCATTTCCTTCTCGCCGTCCGGAATCAGCAGGTATTCTTTCAGCCTGGGTTGGAACGACACTAGTAATGTTGGTTACCGCAATATCAGCTGTGCCACTTGGGATAGCTGCCGGAGTTTATTTAGAAGAATATGCGCCAAAAAATTTATTTACGGAGCTAATTGAGATTAATGTCACTAACCTTGCTGGGGTTCCGTCCATTATCTATGGATTGTTAGCATTAGGTTTGTTTGTTTATCAATTGGATTTAGGGCAGAGTATCTTGGCTGCTGGGTTGACATTAGCATTATTGATTTTGCCAATTGTTATTGTGGCAACACGTGAGGCAATACGATCTATACCTGTCGCAATACGTGAAGGCTCTTACGCATTAGGGGCCACTAAATGGCAAACCGTTGCTGATCATTTATTGCCGTATTCTACTCCTGGTATTTTGACGGGTGTCATCATTGGGTTGGCTCGGGCTATTGGAGAAACAGCGCCTATTATTACGATAGGTGCATTGACTTTTATTGCCTTTCTGCCGCCATCTCCAATAAAAAGTGAATTTCCATTTATTTCGTTTGAGTGGTTGTCCGCGCCATTTACTGTGATGCCGATACAAATGTTCAACTGGGTGTCACGACCAGAAGAAGAGTTTCAATTTAATGCAGCAGCGGCAGGATTGGTGTTAGTCGTTATGACGCTAGCTATGAATGGATTGGCTATTTATCTACGTTATCGTATGCGTAAAAAAATAAAATGGTAAAAAATAATTTAATAGATGCTGAAGTGAATAGCATATCCCCGATCGAACATAAATCGATTGTTAAAAATTTGAATTTCTACTATGGGGAATTCCAAGCGCTGAAAGATATCGATATGGTTTTGCATGAGAAACAGGTAACCGCATTGATAGGCCCATCAGGTTGTGGTAAATCTACGTTCCTGAGATGCTTTAACCGTATGCATGATCTTTATCCTGGAAATCGTTATGAAGGTAATATAATTTTATATCCGGATAATGAAAATATACTTTCCCCTGATATTGATCCGATAGAAGTAAGAATGCGTATCAGTATGGTTTTCCAAAAGCCTAACCCTTTTCCTAAATCGATCTATGAGAATGTCGCTTATGGACTGAAAGTAAGGGGTATTCGGCAGCGAGCCATGCTTGATGAGAAAGTAGAGGACGCATTGCGTAATGCTGCCTTATGGGATGAAGTCAAAGATCGATTGAATGATCTTGCGTTTAATTTGTCTGGTGGACAACAGCAGCGATTATGTATTGCTCGAGCACTTGCTACCGATCCTGAAATATTATTATTCGATGAGCCTACTTCAGCGCTTGATCCTATTGCTACAGCGAGTATCGAAGAGTTGATCGCTGATCTTAAAAATAAAGTAACCATCCTTATTGTGACGCATAACATGCAGCAAGCGGCACGCGTATCAGACTATACTGCTTACATGTATTTAGGCAAGTTAATCGAATTTGATATCACAGATACGATTTTCATTAAACCAAAGAACAAGCAGACAGAAGATTATATTACGGGGCGTTTCGGTTAGGTCTTTTGGCGAGAGATTAGGTAGTTAAAGTTGCCTGAATGGCTTAGCATGTAGTTGCAACAAGCATCTCCTATTCTGCTTTAACCAGCATTACCTGGAAACGCTCTTACTTCGACCAATAATTAACAATAAATCAGCATTGATAAGATGCTTCCCTGATTTATTGACAAGCTCCTTCCTGTTGAAACTGAGTTGATGCCAGCTCTGTACCCATGTCCAGCTGAATCAACACTTCCACTTTACTTATTTAATCTACCGAATCAAATCTTCTTTTAGTATTGAGGCGTTACAGCCCCCGTTATCTGGCAATACCTGTGCTTGCTGCGGACACCATCCGGCTATAGACCGTTCAAGAAGTTTAGCTGCTAATGCAACCTGCCTCCTGCTAACATGACATAAGTTGCACTTCAATCGTGAATAGGCTTGCCTTTGCTTGAAGCCAACTGGAACTAATTCAAGATGATCATGCTCGATGGTAAATTGGGACGTTAAATCAAGGAAGCCATTGCGTAGCATGAGATACGACGAGGAAAAATTTGCTGGTATGTTGCAAATATGTTGTCGGCTGATTTGACTGAGAAAGAAAAGGGGCCGATCAAATTTGCACTCAAGGCGAATGATCGTTGGCACATCGTCAATGAGGCTAGGAGGCTGTCCGAGAATAGACTGCTCTACTGCGAACGAGCCTGATTGGCCGGATTTTCCGATTATTTTCGTTAAATAGA
>CAYNXU010000185.1:0-4066 GCA_964401225.1 uncultured Nitrosomonas sp. | reverse complement strand
TAAGGTTATGGCGCTTCTTGAAATTTGCAATGTATCACGGCGCTTTGGTGATTATACTGCGATCGATAATGTCAGCTTAAGCATCGATTCGGGTGAATTCTTTACTCTGCTAGGTCCTTCTGGCTGCGGAAAAACAACACTCCTTCGAATGGTTGCAGGATTCGATATGCCAGACTCTGGCCAGATCCTCTTAGACGGCAAGGATATGGTAAACGTATCGCCAGAGAAGCGGCCCATCCATACCGTGTTTCAAAGTTATGCGCTCTTTCCTCATATGACCGTCGCGGATAATATCGCTTTCCCGCTCAAAATGTCTGGCAAGACGCCCGATGAAATCAAACCAAGAGTCAAAAAAGCATTAGATGAAGTACGTCTTTTCAACCTTGCCAACCGTTTCCCTCATGAGTTGTCGGGAGGTCAAAAGCAACGCGTTGCGTTTGCGAGAGGACTGATCAATCGTCCACGACTGTTACTTCTGGATGAACCGCTGGGTGCTCTGGATGCAAAGTTACGCGAAGAAATGCAAATGGAACTTATAAACCTCCAAAAAGAAGTCGGTGTAACCTTTGTATTTATTACTCACGCACAGAATGAAGCGCTGGCATTATCACACCGGATTGCCGTCATGAGTGAAGGTCGCGTAGAGCAAGTCGATAAGCCTTCGGTCATCTATAACTACCCTGCCAATCGTTTTGTGGCAGATTTCATTGGCAAAATCAACATGATGGAAGCGCATGCTACTCATGTATCAACTTCCTTTCTAAAGCTTCAGGTAACCGGACTAGGAGAAGTTACTGTACTAACCAGGGAAGGCGTTAGCGTGGGTGATCAGGGTGCCATGGCCATTCGTCCTGAGCAAATTCAAATCCATCCAAACTCACACACCATTGAATCATTGCCTTATTTTCGAGGGACCATACATAATTTTGTCTATGCTGGCGATGTTACAACCTATCTTATTGAACTCGCTAATGGCACCTATATTGAAGCATTACTTCCCAATTCCACACCTGAACGTGCTCATCTTTATGAAATAGGTGATTCAGTAATCATAACATGGCAACAAAATTCAGCTCAGTTTCTACCTGACAAACCGTAGAGCCCCCCCCTTTAACACCTGATCATCATGAATAAAGAGAATCGCATGGTTAAATGGCTGATCATCGCCCCTCCGCTGCTTTTTCTGTTAGTCTTTTTTGCTGCGCCCAGCCTCATCATGGTATTGACTTCATTCCGTTTACCGGGTGAATTTGGTGGATTAGCCCCAATCACTGCAGATCGAGCCCCCGCTGGCAGTGAATATGGCTTTACGCTGGAAACCTACCAATTTTTTTTCAGTGATATCCTGTATGCAGAAATCTTTCTGAAATCCCTTGGAGTAGCGACTGCAACTACACTTATCTGCCTGATATTGGCTTATCCTTTGGCATTATTGATTGCACGCAGCGAGAAGCGTTTTCGTAATCTCATGATCTTGCTGGTCGTACTCCCTTTTGCCAGCAATT
Organism: uncultured Nitrosomonas sp.; assembly: GCA_964401225.1. Classification (GTDB taxonomy): domain Bacteria; phylum Pseudomonadota; class Gammaproteobacteria; order Burkholderiales; family Nitrosomonadaceae; genus Nitrosomonas. The sequence continues at coordinate 2,561 of CAYNXU010000185.1, read as the reverse complement.
TTCTTATTCGCATCTACGCGTGGATGATTATCCTGGGCCCGGAATCTGTCGTCAGTCATTTTGTGAATGGTGTTTTAGGCGTATTAGGGTTTGCGCCAGTCACATTACTCTTCTCAACTTTTGCAGTATTGGTCGGAATGGTGTATGTGCATCTGCCTTTCATGATTTTGCCACTTTACACCAACCTGGAAAAACATGACCCTATATTACTCGATGCCGCCCAGGATCTCGGTGCCAATCGTTGGCAGCGTTTCTGGTTAGTGACTTGGCCACAATCGCTTCCCGGTATATTCTCGGGCTCAGCGTTGGTATTCATTCCTGTATTGGGTATGTTTGCAGTGCCGGATATTTTAGGTGGCACAGAGGATATTCTTATCGGCAATCTGATCAAAGATCAGTTTCTGGGTACACGAGACTGGCCATTTGGCTCGACACTATCGATCATGCTGACACTCGCAGTACTTGCAATTGCCGGATTAGCTTCCTGGCTAGCCAAGCCTCGCGCTAGATAAGTATTTTTTTATACCTATCAACAAGAATGTTTGCTATATCAAAAAACACATTACACTCACACATTACCCACTCAATCTTTGATCTTCCTTTGAGCAAATTATGAAGCATAAGAATTTAGGGCTGTGGCTGATGGCTAGCTTGGTTTATGCCTTCCTTTATATTCCGCTCATTATCGTGGTGATCTATTCGTTTAACGATTCCAAACTGAATGCGGAATGGGTAGGCTTCACACTATCTTGGTATCAAAAACTATTTGAGAATGAAGAAATGCTGATTGCCGCCCGTAACTCACTGATTATCGCTGTCAGCGCCACTATCCTGGCGACCAGTTTAGGCACCATGGCAGGGCTCGCTATTCATCGCTACAAGCTCAAGGTGCTGCCCATTTTGGCCTTTACACCGGTAGCAATGCCAGAAATTTTATTGGGGGTATCGCTATTACTCTTCTTTTTGCAAGTACTGAATCTAACACTTGGCATGATTTCGATCATCATCGCGCATACCACATTTTGTATTGGTTTCGTTGCTATCATCGTCCGTGCGCGATTGCAAGGTATGGATGAAAGCATTTTCGAAGCGGCGCGTGATCTAGGTGCGTCCCCTTGGCAAACATTCCGGCTGATCACCCTTCCCCTGATCATACCAGCAGTCATTGCTGGCGCGCTCATGTCGTTTACTCTATCCATCGATGATTTTGTCATCACCTTCTTTACCAAGGGCATTGGGGAACCCATTTTACCTATCCAAATCTACACTATGATCAAGGTGGCCGTGACCCCTGAAGTAAATGCAATCTCTACACTATTGATGCTGCTTACGCTCGCACTGATCATTATTGCAACCCGATTTGATTCCAGTATGTTAAAAGCGCACGATAAAGCTTAAATCCAAGCAACCTCATGGCAAAACAACTTACGATTACATTAGCTGCACTGTTAATTTTAATTGCTTGGGTACAATGGCAAGATTTTGCTATCTCTCATTCCAGTGATAAGGAAACGATATTGCGCTTGTTCAATTGGAATAATTATATTGGGCAGGAAACCATTCATCGGTTCGTACAGGAGTATCAATGCAACGTTTCACAAGATTATTACGCTGATAATGAAGAAATGTTAGCAAAGATCGCTGCTGGTGCTACCGGTTATGATTTGATCGTTCCCACCGGGAATGCAATGGATACCTTGATTCGCCAGGGTGCATTAATACCGCTAGATTTTTCGTTGATATCCAATTTCAAGAATATCGCACCGTTCTATCTTGGCACCCAATTCGATCCAGAAAATACCTACTCAGTACCTTATGCGTATACGATCACTTTACTGGGATTTAACCGTGAAAAGCTTACCGAGCTTGACATACCTACCGATACCTGGGCAATCATTTTTGAGCCAGCATACCTGGAGAAGATCAAGGGGCGAGTCACCGTGCTGGACAGTCAGCGTGAACTCATGGCTGCAGCGCTCAAGTATTTGGGTTATTCAGTCAACGATGTCAATGAGGCCCATTGGAAGAAAGCAAAAAATCTGATTATTCGTGCCAAGCCCTATTGGGCAGCTTTCAGCAATACGAGCTATATCAGGGAGCTTGCGGTGGGTAATCTCTGGGTGGCACATGGTTATTCCAATGATATGTTTCAGGCCGCACTAGATGCAGAACAGACTGGGCGTCATTTTGCGATTGATTTTACTATCCCACAGGAAGGCGCTGTATTAGCACTCGATAGCATGGTCATTCATAAGAGTGGTCAACATCCTGGTATCGCCCATCAGTTCATCAATTTTATGCTAGAAGGTAAAAATTCTGCCGAACTTACTAATTTGACTGGATCAGGCAATCCTAATATGGCTGCGATACCTTACATCCAACCTGAAATTGCCAATAACAGAGCAATCTTTCCTGACCAGACACGACAGACTCGTCTTGAAATGCTTCAGGAACTTGACCACAAGCAGAGACGGCTACTCAGTCGTTTATGGACAGAAATCAAATTGAGGTAACCCAATGACTTATTACCAGAAGCACGTTTTCTTTTGTATCAACCAGCG
>CAYNXU010000184.1:0-4083 GCA_964401225.1 uncultured Nitrosomonas sp. | reverse complement strand
ATAGCGGCGCTTCCGGTGAGTACAGCGATCATACCAAGACAGTCCTGTACAACTCATCCGGTAGCGTATTGCCTACAGTCACGGTAAATGGTGAAACGGGCTATCGCGTCAGCCGGGGGCAGGTGGTGAGAGCCGAATTCACTTATGAAAATAACGGTGCAAATACGCAGAATGGAGTCGTCGCGGGCTACTATATCTCGACCAACGACTATATCTCGACTCTGGATCGACGAATTGGCGGCGCAACCTGGAATCTCGGCCGCGGTAATGTCCTCACCACGACCGTGACACTCACGATCCCAAATGATCTCTCACTCAACACCAACTATTGGCTAGGAGTCGTCATCGACGAAAATAACGCCATCAGTGAGGCGGTTGAAGCAAACAACGCAACCTATATTCCGATTCGAGTGCAATGATATTGCAGGCTAGTTGGAGATAACGCCAAGAAAACCGCCGCCGCATAGGCAACATTTAACGTATTTCGATGATGAATGTGAGTGATTTTGTCTGCTGAACAAAGCTGACAACAGCGCGTCCGGCGGCGGTAGTTCTGAAGACGAAAACTTGCGTAATCGGTACCTCTTTACGGCTATGTCGATTTGTTTCGATACGTTTACCTTGATAGGCGAGCGTATCGAGACTGTATTTCTGAAGTATCCACTGGGTTTTCATATCGGTTTCCGCCGGCAGCTGAATTTCGATTGCGTCACCCGCCTCAGCAAATTGGGTTTTATCGGCGTGTGCTTCAGTCAGTTTCAGGGTCGGCACCGCTCGCGCGGGACTTATTTCTTCCTCGATTGTAGTTTGGCCGCTTGCTTGTGCAGCCAATGGCAATGCGGTGAATATCATTCCGATAGTAACGAGTGCGGGTATCAGGAGCACTGTTGTTGTCTGGTTTAGCTGAGTAATTTTATATGGCATGATATGGGCTCCATTTGAATGCTTTGTGATACCTAACGTGTGCAACTGGGATCACGTGCTAACTTTACAGCGTTTATTTGCAGCAGACTACACGAAGCCTCTTTCAATATGAAATGAGTCTGAAGATGCATGGCGGGGTCAGACATATGGCGTTCGTCAAGGTTAGGTGTCAGGTCCATAATCAAGAATTCTTACTCTTGCGCACAATAACTTCAATCGCCGCTCTTATTTTTCTTGATTCGCGATCTAGTTTCACCCTTTAATGTGCATTATTGCTCTTGATGAGCATTGCAGTAAAAAATGACTATGGGTTGCAATTGCCAAATATAATGCACCATGATGAAACTTCTAAGGGGGAGATACACGCAATGACAACCTATCTCAGCATCAAACATTTCCCGGCCGAGTCTAGCGATGAAGTGCAGTTGCTTGAAAATGCCCTGGATGACGTTTTGGCACATGATTATCAAGGCAGTTTCTTTGTGATGCTAGCTAAATACCAGCGCATTTTGGCGGATAATCAACAGAAGCATTCCTGGCCAGAGATTCACAAAAAACTCGAGACATTATTCAAATGCGGAAAACCCGAAGTCATTAATGGCCCGATGATTGGCATCCCCGTTTCTATTCGTGATAGTGACTACTTTAAAAATACCGGCGGTGCCATAATAAACACGCGCTCCGCTATCGCAAGTATTGAATGGATGGCAACCGCGTGGAATGCGACCTATGCCGATACCGGTTTATGGATGGGCAAAACCTTTGAACCTGTATCTCGTGAAACCATTGCTAAAAAAACAGCCAATGACTCCAGCTCGTTGCGCGTATATAACCCGGAAACAACCCGCATAGGCCGCAACTTTTTCCGTGAACCACCAGAACCCAAGATCCTACAGGCCATTGGTTTACCCGCATTGACAAAATTGTGGCGCTTGAAAGATCGCCCGATGAATCCCGATGCAGCAGATTTTGATTGCGTTTTGTTGCCGGAAAATCTGTCCAAAGAAAAGACCATCCCATATAGCAAGACAGGTGGTTATTTTCTCTGTAACCCAGGCAATTCGGTAGTACCTGAAATGAACGGCAAGGAAGTCTACCAGCTGAATTACCGTTGGCCAGCATTGGGGCCAAGTTATCCGATGACACGTCTTATCGACGAACTGGTACGTATTGATGACGGCATTTATCTGGGCCAACTGATTTTCGCCACGCGTCACTTCAGTCTCGGCAACATTCCATTGTCCAATGGCCAAATTCTGTCTCTAGGTGAAAATTATCCGGATCGTAGTTTTATCAACAAAGTCAGACGTTTCCTCGACAGGAATCAGCAGGATGACACCACCTATTATGGTTATCAGAATAATGGATTCTTTTTAATGGTTGATCCGGACTATGCGAAAGAATTTTATGCTGACGATGCATTTCCGCAATTACGCCCCAGACGCGGTGAAATTGGGTTCAGTGAATTGGGCTATGACCAGATAGCCGAATCAACCGGCATACCACCATCGGCTTCGACTGCGGTATCGACACAGCGCTGGCCCGAAGTTTCTGATTGGGTCGATGGCTGGAAGCAGAATGCTGCACTAGAACGAAAATTCACAACCTTTATCCTGGAAGAATCACCGCGCGGCGCTGAAGATGAGAACGTGGCTGATATGCGCAAAGAGGGTGAATCCATTCTTCAGATGCTGCAACGCATCAGTCATGAAATTTCCGCTCAGAGCAATCCCGATGACCAGTTAAAGCATTTTGAGAAACTGCACAAACTGTTCCGCCGCGGTGTCGCCCCTACCGTTAAAAACGGTCTTTTTCAAGGCCATGGAGAACAGGGTTATAACATCCGCTTAGACAGCGCAGAAACAAATGAATGGTATGGTCAGCCGGTACGCAGCACCGGATTCGATTATTATCATGGCGCCAACCTTAACTTACATTGCGGCTTCGCGGACACATTCTCGCCAGACTTATCTGAGCAGCAGGATGATGTCGGCCTTTTTCCCAGCACTTTGGCCAGCCTGCTCGATCAGCACACCCAACCCAATCTGCTCAACATGACGTGGCATTCGATTGGAAAATTTATCTTCCCGTGGGCAGGCAAATCCTTTGAAAAAATATCAGGACGCAAATTAAGCATGCTGCTTGATGAGAGCGATGACCTGGCCGAAAGGTATCCCGAACGCGTTCACACCCTTAAATCATTTCTGGCCAGCCGACCGCACTATATGCTCGTTGAGAAAAACAGGGCGCACTACTGGAATGCGGAAGGTATCTATGCTCAACATCTGAAAAGTGGCGCTTGGGATAAAGGCATGTCCGATGAAGATAAGGGATTTTGGGAAAATGAAGCAGCCACACACTGGGTGGACGGTAATAATATCCAGGACAAGCGCATTATTGCAGCCGATCCGCTGATGCGCATCGTCGATATGAATTATCATGTACCCGATGCCTCCTTGCTGGCAGCTACTGCCAGCGGGCCATCGCCATTTGCCAGACAAGGTTATATCTTTCTGGGCGTTGATGGCAGAGATTCGATTCTGGCGATAAATAATGGTCCCGAAAAAAAGAAAACAGTTTTTCAGTTTCATTATCGCTTTCCCATGATTGGTGGCCCAACACCGATAGGTTATTGTCTTGACCAACTTGTCGAAATCGCCGATGGCCTGTATTTAGGGCAATTGATCTATTCAACCGCATTACATGTGCCATTTCATTCTTCTGTGGATCCAGCCAAGTATCAGTATCAGTTGTTTGGCTATTTTCTTTTGCTTGATGATGCCTGGCAATACCATCGACTGGCGATTGGACTGGATACCCTTAAATAACCGGAAGAAAGGAAATAATGCAAATTTCGGGATTTGTCCTGACGTTTGACATTTTAAGCGGGTGGGTAAGGAGAGACAAAAATATCAAGCGCAAAGCTTAGTCCTGTTGTAGACCCAGAATTCTATTTTCTCCTCGTTTACCTCAGGGCTAGGCTATATTTATCTCAGTTGTTTATTTCAGTTTATAAAATTTACGCCCCATCAATGTAATCCGTAACCCACGTTGATTTTCTTTATTCTAGACTTGACCCCATCTGTGCTACTTGATCTTCGATCATTTTCGTCTGACCGCTAACTCACCCCACGCCCGATTACATTGATTCCAAAGGGA
>CAYNXU010000183.1:0-4084 GCA_964401225.1 uncultured Nitrosomonas sp. | reverse complement strand
AGTATCGCATCAATTGAAGGCGTCTGCGCTTCACCGGTAACAACCACACGCAAAGGCATGGCCACCTTCGGTAATTTGACATTAAAGGTTGCAGCTGTATTTTTGATTGCATCATGGACAGCCTGACGATTCCACGTCTCGATAGAAGACAATTGATCGACCAAGTCAAGCATCATGGATTTTGCTTGCTGATTAAAATATTGCGCCTTAAGCTCATCAGACGGCTCGATGGGGCGAAAAAAATAAACAGCCGCATCGGCAAGCTCGCTAATTGTTGGTACCCTTTCTTTAAGCAAATTAATGACACTAAATAAATATTGATCATTGGGTATGACACAACCATCTTTCTCAAGAAACGGTTTAATCAGCCCGGCAATATGCAAATCCTCATCATTTTTAAGATAATGTTGATTGAGCCAGCGTAATTTTTCCGGATTGAATTTTGCTGGAGAACGATTGATTGCCGCCAAATCAAACCACTCGATCAACTGATCGGCACTGAATATCTCTTCATCTCCATGAGACCATCCCAGCCGCGCAAGGTAATTTACAAATGCTTTAGGCAAATAACCTTCTTCGCGATAATGTATAACCGAGACTGCTCCATGGCGCTTAGATAATCTTTCACCATCGGCACCCAGTATCATGGGCACATGCGCATACTGGGGCAAGGGTGCATTCAGTGCTTTGAGGATATTAATCTGACGAGGCGTATTATTGACATGATCATCCCCTCGAATGACATGACTAATGTTCATGTCCAGATCATCTACGACAACACCAAAATTGTAAGTAGGCGTGCCGTCACTTCTCATTAACACAAGATCATCCAGCTCACTATTGGCAACGATGATTTTACCTTTGATCAGATCCTCAAAGACAACGTGTCCATCCATGGGGGTTTTTAAGCGTATAACCGGCTCGACCCCAGCTGGAGGTGCTTGTTTTGCATCACGCCAGCGCCCATCATACCTCGGTTTTAATCCAGCAGCGCGTTGCTGCTCTCGTAACAAATCAAGCTCCTCCTTGCTCGCATAACAACGGTACGCCAGATTATTTCGCAGCAATTGCTCGGCAACTTCATGATAACGCGCGAGTCTCTGCATTTGATAATAGGGGCCCTCGTCATAATCGAGGCCTAGCCAAGCCATACCATCAAGTATAGCTTGCACCGATTGTTGAGTTGATCGATCTAGATCAGTATCTTCGATCCTTAAAATAAACTTACCCCCATGTTTGCGTGCAAATGCCCATGAAAAAAGAGCTGTTCGCGCGCCCCCGATATGAAGATAGCCAGTAGGGCTTGGAGCAAAACGTGTACGTACCATTATGAATGAGTTATATCGATTAGAATCTAAGCAGTCTACTCGATTCTTTAAAGAAAGTGCGCTACTTGCACAAGCAACTTCAATTTATTCGCACTTAGCAAGCAGAAAAAGTGATCTTGTAGCGCATAAAACATACCTATTTATCCTTTTTTTATTCTTTTATTTAATCGCACAGGATTTGTTATACTGAGCAACTTTTAAAAAAACCTTAAAGAAAACATGAGCGAATACCTTTTTACCTCTGAATCTGTTTCCGAAGGACACCCTGATAAAGTAGCTGATCAGATATCCGATGCAGTTCTGGATGCCATTCTGACTCAAGATGCGAGTGCACGGGTAGCCTGCGAAACGATGTGTAGCACGGGATTGATTGTCTTATCGGGCGAGATTACAACACATGCATCGGTTGATTACAACGTAATCGCACGCGAAACAGTTAAAAAAATAGGTTATACCAGCTCTGATATCGGTTTTGATGCCAGCACCTGCGCAGTGCTAACGGCATTTAACAAGCAATCACCTGATATTGCGCAAGGGGTGAATCGCAGCAAAGAAGAAGAAATGGATCAAGGTGCAGGTGACCAAGGATTAATGTTTGGTTTCGCCTGCGATGAAACGCCTCAATTAATGCCCATGCCCATTTTTTACGCGCATCGTTTGGTAGAAAAACAATCGCAATTGAGAAAAAATGGACGCTTGCCGTGGTTGCGACCTGACGCAAAATCTCAAGTGTCGGTCAGATACGTCAATGGAAAACCGCAGCACATAGATACTGTCGTCATATCAACTCAACATGATCCGGATATCTCGCATGCTAACTTGGCTGAAGCAGTCATTGAAGAAATTATAAAACCTGTCCTTCCCAAGGAAATGCTTGGTGGCAGTATCCAGTATCTGATTAATCCCACGGGTCGTTTTGTTGTCGGTGGGCCCATGGGGGATTGTGGACTAACCGGTCGTAAGATTATTGTCGATACTTATGGCGGCGCCGCACATCACGGCGGAGGAGCGTTCTCTGGTAAAGATCCCTCCAAGGTAGACCGCTCTGCAACTTATGCGGGGCGTTATGTTGCTAAAAATATCGTAGCAGCTGGCCTTGCCAGCAAATGTGAAGTGCAGGTTGCCTATGCCATCGGTGTTTCACGCCCGGTTTCTTTGATGGTTGAAACTTTTGGTACCGGCAGAATTCCTGAGGACAAACTCATCAAACTCATAGAGCAGCATTTTGATTTACGTCCGAAAGCAATTATCCATACACTTGATCTGTTACGCCCGATTTATACAAAAACGGCTGCCTATGGTCATTTTGGACGAGAAGACGCAGATTTCACCTGGGAAATGACGGATAAAGCAGCGCAACTTCGTGCTGATGCTGGAATCTGATCCAGCAAGCATCCAAAATAAATTTTTTATCCGTGACCACAAATCCCAAAGTATAAACTTGATTTATTCCCATAGGCTGAGGAGCGCTGCAACGACTATTAAGTCGTGAGGCTCAGTGTATGAGGATAACGTAACAACGGCGCTCGTTCATTTTAGGAGAATTCAACTATGAACGGCCAATTTTCTGATTACAAAGTAGCTGATATTTCCCTGGCAGATTGGGGAAGAAAAGAAATAGCCATTGCTGAAACGGAAATGCCAGGTTTAATGGCGCTGCGCGAAGAATATGCAGACCAGAAACCCTTGGTTGGTGCATATATAGCGGGCTCGCTACATATGACAATTCAAACAGCAGTATTGATCGAAACACTCGTTACCCTGGGTGCAAAGGTTCGCTGGGCTTCCTGCAATATTTTTTCAACACAAGATCACGCTGCTGCTGCAATCGCTGCAAACAATATTCCGGTATTTGCCTACAAAGGTGAATCGCTGGAAGATTACTGGGAATATGCTCACCGTATTTTTGAATGGCCTGAGGATGGAAAAACACGTCATGCCAATATGATTCTGGATGATGGTGGCGATGCGACATTACTGCTCACCCTTGGCAGCAAAGCCGAGAAAGATCCCACTGTGATCGCACATCCTAGCAATGAAGAAGAGCGTGTACTTTTTGCGGCCATCAAATCACGAATTAATGACCAACCGCATTGGTATTCAGAAAGGCTTGCCTGTATTCAGGGCGTCACCGAGGAAACAACCACGGGTGTCCATCGTTTATATGAAATGCAAAAAAAAGATGCTTTACCCTTCCCTGCATTCAATGTTAATGATTCAGTAACCAAATCAAAATTTGATAACCTTTATGGTTGTCGAGAATCTTTAGTGGATGGCATCAAACGCGCAACCGATGTAATGATTGCCGGTAAAATTGCCGTAGTATGTGGCTATGGCGATGTCGGCAAGGGATGCGCGCAATCATTGCGGGGATTGGGTGCAACCGTGTGGATCACTGAAATCGATCCGATCTGTGCACTACAAGCTGCTATGGAAGGCTACCGTGTGGTAACTATGGATGATGTTTGCGATAAAGCAGATATTTTTGTTACTGCAACGGGCAATCTCCGCGTGATTCATCATGATCACATGCTCAAAATGAAAAATCAGGCGATTGTGTGTAATATCGGACATTTTGATTCTGAAATAGACATTGCTTCAATTCAGCAATATCAATGGGAAAATATTAAACCTCAGGTCGATCATGTGATTTTTCCCACAGGCCGTCGGATCATCGTATTGGCTCAAGGGAGACTCGTTAACTTGGGCTGCGCAACAGGTCATCCTTCATTCGTGATGTCCAGTTCCTTTACCAA
>CAYNXU010000182.1:0-4092 GCA_964401225.1 uncultured Nitrosomonas sp. | reverse complement strand
ACTCGCATGCCCGGTTGCGCGCCTTCATCGGGGGAAAGGATATACAGCCCTCCCCCACTACTTCCATCACTCGCTGCCAGCACCATGCCTTCTGACAGGCCAAATTTCATTTTGCGGGGCGCCAGGTTGGCGACCATAACGGTAAAACGACCTTTGAGCTTTTCGGGGTCATAAGCAGATTTAATACCGGCAAACACAGTGCGCTGTTCTGTGCCAATGTCCAAAGTCAGTTTGAGCAATTTCTCCGCACCTTCCACATGTTCCGCATTCACAATACGCGCGATACGTAAATCAATCTTGCTGAAATCGTCAATTGAGATGATGTCGGCAATTGGCGTAACCGCGTGCTGCTGTGCTTGCGAATGCCGGGTAGGAGAATGCGAATCAGGTGCTGGGGCGATGGTTTGTTTATTGGCTTCAATCAATGCGGCAATTTGCTTAGGATCGATACGCGTCATGAGATGCTGGTAGGCATTGATCGTGTGGCCCGCTGGCAACAAAATGCTGGATAACGTTTGTCCGGCCTTTTGTTCGGGCCAGTTGAGCGATTTACAGTTGAGAAAATCTTCAATACGCTGCGCTGTGGCAGGTAGAATTGGTTTCAGATAACACGAAAGCAAATAGAACAATTGTATGCCCACGCTGCAAACGCGATGCAGCTCTTGGTCGCGCGTCGTGTCTTTGGCAATTTCCCAAGGGGCAAGCTCATGAATGAGCTCATTGACCTCATCCGCGCGCTTCATGATTTGCCGCACTGCTGCGGAAAAATCCCGCTCTTCATACGCTTTTTCGATGATACCCGGCTGCCAGGAAGCAAAGCGCTCATCGATCATCTGTTGAAGCAAACGATAATCCTCTCCTGCCACCAATTTGCCGTCGAATCGCTTGGTGATGAATCCCGCGCAACGGCTGGCAATATTGATGTATTTGCCGATCAGATCCGAATTCACGCGTACCGTGAAATCTTCCAGGTTGAGATCAATGTCTTCCAACGTGCCGTTGAGTTTTGCGGCATAGTAGTAACGTAACCATTCCGGATTGAGTTGCTGCTGCAAATAGCTTTCCGCAGTGAGGAACGTGCCGCGCGATTTGCTCATTTTCTCGCCATTTACGGTGAGAAAACCATGCGCAAAAATTTGCGTGGGCGTACGATAACCAGAATTTTCCAGCATGGCTGGCCAGAATAATGCGTGGAAATAAAGAATATCCTTGCCGATGAAGTGATAAAGTTCAGTAGTGCTATCTTTTTTCCAGTATTCAGCGAAATCGATGCTGCGCTGCTCACATAAATTCTTGAAGCTGCCCATATAGCCAATTGGTGCATCGAGCCAGACGTAAAAATACTTTCCTGTTTCCCCGGGTATTTCAAAACCGAAATAGGGCGCATCACGCGAGATATCCCAATCGGATAGTTTGTTTTCACCCGCTTCTCCCAGCCATTCGCGCATCTTATTGGCGGCTTCCGCTTGCAGGTGATTGGCTTCACGCGTCCAGCGGCGCAGGAAATCTGCACAGCGACTATCCGATAAACTAAAAAAGAAATGCTCAGAGGCTTTTTTTATGGGAGTCGCTCCGGATACCGCGGAGTAAGGATTTTTCAATTCCGTCGGTGCATAGGCGGCGCCACAGGCTTCACAGGAGTCACCATACTGATCCTTCGCACCACATTTGGGGCATTCTCCTTTAACGAAACGATCTGGCAGAAACATGTTCTTGACTGGATCATAGAGCTGCTCAATAGCGCGCACTTTAATGAGGCCGACAGCTTTCAGCTGATGATAAATTTGCTCAGAATACTGACGGGTTTCATCCGAGTGCGTGCTGTAATAATTATCAAAACTGACATGAAAACCCGTAAAATCCCGCAAATGCTCACCATGCACACGCGCAATCAACGCTTCTGGCGTCATACCTTCCTTCTCGGCACGCAGCATAATAGGCGTACCATGCGTATCATCTGCGCACACGTAATAAACAGTATGTCCCTGCATTTTCTGGAAGCGGACCCAGATATCGGTTTGAATGTATTCCACCAGATGACCAAGGTGGATACTGCCATTGGCGTACGGTAGCGCGGAGGTAACCAGAATCTTACGTGTGTTCATCGATTGTCAGTAGGGTAGTTTTTAGAAAGGTAAATTGTAACAAACTGGATACTTTCCCCTGATATTTGTTAACATCAATGGTTTTGATTAAAGGAAAGTCTGTGCATGTTGACGCCCCTCAGGGCGAGGCTGGTTGAGCAGGATTTTTCGATTATTTGAGGCAAATAGTCGTTCTATTCAACGAAAAGAATCGGGAAATCCGGCCAATCAGGCTCGTTCGCAGTTGATCAACCTATTCTAGGACAGCCTCCTAGTGTACAGCAGAATAATCTTAGCGTTTCTCCTGAGTTGATCGGAGGACCGCTAAATCAGACTTTCCAGCAAGCATTTGCTTAAAGGAGCTATATCGTGGCGATAACAGAACAACAAATAGAAACCGCTCTCAAGGAGGTCATCGACCTTACCACGGACAAAGACTACGTCACCAGCAAGGAGGTGCACAACATCAAAGTCGATGATGACAATGTCTCCCTTGATATCGAATTGGGTTATCCAGCCAAGAGCGTCATTGAATCGATTCGCCAACAGGTCAGCAACGCGCTGAAGGGCATTCCAGGTATCGGCAATATTTCCATCAACGTAACCAGCAAAATTATTCCCCATAGCGTGCAACGTGGGGTCAAACTGATTCCTGGCGTAAAAAATGTGATTGCTGTTGCTTCTGGCAAGGGAGGGGTCGGCAAATCTGCTACCGCCGTTAATCTCGCGTTGGCACTGGCTGCGGAAGGTGCAACTGTTGGCATTCTGGATGCGGATATCTATGGCCCATCTCAACCGCAGATGCTCGGCATCAGTGGTCAACCCGAATCACCCGACGGCAAGACCATCGAACCCATGCGCGCGCATGGCATCCAGGCTATGTCGATCGGCTTATTGATCGATGTGGAAACCCCGATGGTGTGGCGCGGCCCAATGGTGACACAGGCTTTGCAACAATTACTGAATGACACCCGCTGGCATGATCTCGATTACCTCGTCATCGATCTCCCTCCCGGCACCGGCGATATCCAATTGACGCTTGCTCAGAAAGTCCCAGTGACTGGTGCGGTGATCGTGACGACCCCACAGGACATCGCTTTACTGGATGCACGCAAGGGATTAAAAATGTTCGAAAAAGTCGGCATCCCAATTTTGGGTATTGTGGAAAACATGAGCATGCATACCTGCTCAAAATGCGGCCACACCGAACCCATCTTTGGAACAGGCGGCGGCGAAAGAATGAGTAAGGATTATGAAGTGGAGCTGCTGGGTGCGCTACCGCTGGATATCAAAATCCGCGAGCACACTGATTCCGGCAGACCTAGCGTGGTTGCGGAACCGGATGGACAGATTGCTGAAATCTATCGAGCGATTGCACGTCGTGTCGCCGTTAAAATTGCTAATCTGTCAAAAGATTACTCTGAAGTATTCACTAAAATTATCATGGAAGATAATTAACCCCCATGACCATCAAATCAGACAAATGGATCCGTAAGATGGCCATCGAGCATGGCATGATCGAGCCTTTTGAGCCCGGTCAGATCAAGCAAAAAGATGGCCACAGCATCGTTTCCTATGGCACCTCCAGTTATGGATACGATATCCGCTGCTCGGACGAATTCAAGCTGTTTACCAACCTGAATTCAACGATCGTCGACCCTAAACAGTTCGACTCGAATTCCTTTGTTGATGTCAAAAGCGATATCTGTATCATCCCGCCCAATTCTTTCGCTTTGGCTCGTACTGTTGAATATTTCCGCATTCCGCGTAACGTCCTGACGATCTGCCTGGGAAAATCCACCTACGCGCGTTGCGGCATCATCGTCAATGTCACCCCTTTCGAACCAGAATGGGAGGGCTTTGTCACGCTCGAATTCTCCAACACTACTCCCCTGCCTGCTAAGATTTATGCCAATGAAGGGGTTGCACAAGTGATCTTTTTTGAATCTGACGAAGTCTGCGAAACCTCTTACAAGGACAGGAACGGAAAATACCAGTTTCAACAGGG
>CAYNXU010000181.1:0-4110 GCA_964401225.1 uncultured Nitrosomonas sp. | reverse complement strand
TCCTGTCGCGTTTATGTCTGAGTGTAATCGACTGTATTGCTTTGATGTATCAGTGAATTTGCCAGAAAAGAGGGGTATTGCAGAAAGTTAACAACTCACGCTTCAATTCTTCTTTCTTTTGCTGTAGTCTCTGGGCATTCCATCCGAGTATGATGCCCACGGTTTCCTGCAATAATAAGGTTCTTGTCTTTCCAATAGAGATTTCTGCAAGAAGATCTTGAGTCTTTGTGCTGTCATTAATGATGCCTAAGATATCCTGAAGCTCAGATAATGCGCGAATATATTGCTTGGCTTCTTCCTGTTGAAAAAGTGTATGAAAAAATTCTACAGCATAGCGTTGCTTTTTGATGCTGATTCGTAGCGCATGGAGTGACGTTGCATCAAGTTTATCGGTATCTTTTCCAGCAGTGAGGATTTGCTGATGACGTTGCGTCAACAGAGTATTCGTAAATGTACTTAGTGCCATTCTAGCTACATTTCTTGAGCTACGCGATTGAGGTAAATTTTTAGGTAGCTCATCAAGCCATAGGTTTAGTCGCAGTATTAATTCTGAATAGCGTTTCGATCTGATACTATTGCGCGCAGCCTCATTATGCGCTTGCCGTAGTTTTTCACATATTTTTTTAAACACAGGTATACCTGCATGCTTGGAAAAACTCTCCTGAATCTGGGAAAGTTCCTCCATAACGAAAACATCCCAATCACGTGCTGGATTTAATTGGCGGGTTAGCCATTTGAGCTCATGCTTAATCGGCACTTCGTCTGGAATAGCCGCAGAAAAAACATCTAAAGCCGACCGAAGACGGCGCAAGGCAACACGCATCTGATGGAGATATTCGATATTGTTGCCTACCAGCATACCGTGCTCATTCCGGGTCAATTGATCAAGGCAATTTTGCACGATTAGAGTGAATGCTGTGGTTAGATCCATTTCAGCTCTGATCACAACAGATGCTGTTTTAACGGGAGGCGGCTCATATCCTATATAAAGCATATAGCCACGCTCCGCCTTACTCGTATTTTCTAGTCTGAGTGGAAATGGGAGTGCTCGAGTAAGAGCAAGGGCAAATCGAAATAGCTGTATTGGTTTGCCCGATTTCAGTTCAAGCTCAATTTCACAGATGGGTGCCTTTGCATTGCCTGCAATAATTTTGCCGTGATCAAGGCAAAATTCAATTTGACCACCTTCATTTGTCTTCAAAATATGTATGAGCCGAGTAAATCTGGTAGTGAATATCGGTTGTAACTGAGGATAAAGATCAGGATCGCTAAACAGTTGAGGTATTTCAAGATCACTAAATTGTGTGAAATCAGGCTGATCACTCGTAATGGGTCTTTCCCATTCATCGCGTTCATGTAGTCCTGAAGTGACGCTACCTTCTGTTTTGATGGTTTGTACCCAGTGCTTGCCAATTCGACGCACACGTAACGCACAATTCTGTTTTGTTAAAGCTAAATCCGGCGTATCGTAATAAATAGTAAAAAGCTTTTGCTTAATCGGCTTGGAAATACTCAAGGCAGTCAGTTGAGGTAAATGCTGTAAATGTTTAATACAATTGGCTGGTAGCGAAAGCTTGAGCTCGATTTCCTTGAACATCATTTATAATCCTTCAAAGCGAGCTTTGTTTTGCCGCTGCTAGCTTTGTAAGTAATTCATCTTGAGCACTATAACGCCGGCTTGGGCGAACTGATTTACGTTTATAGCGTCCGTTCGCATCCATATCCCATGCTTGAGCATTATCTCTAAGATAAGGTTTTAGTCCTTCAGAGATGACGCGTTTTTTTAGACGTGGATCCAGAACAGGAAAACAGATTTCGATTCGACGGAAAAAATTACGATCCATCCAATCAGCGCTGGATAAATAAACATTATGACAATTGTCATTACGAAAATAAAAAATACGCGTGTGTTCAAGAAAGCGCCCGATGATCGAGCGTACTTTAATGTTTTCTGATAAGCCAGGTACACTCGGGCGTAAGGCACATGCCCCTCGTATAATGAGTTGAATTTTTACACCCGCTTGAGAGGCAGCATACAATGCCTGAATGATATTAGGCTCCAGCAGCGCATTCATTTTAGCAATAATCTCTGCTGGTTTGCCCGCTTTTGCATTGATCGTTTCATGGTTGATGGCATTCAGAATTTGGCTATGAAGACTAAAGGGAGATTGCCAGAGATGCTTTAATTTACTGGCTTTGCCAAGGCTAGTTAGTTGTAAAAAAACTTCATTGACATCCGCGCAGATTTCTTCATGGCAGGTCAGCAACCCAAAATCAGTATAGAGTCGGGCGGTGCCAGGATGATAGTTGCCTGTACTGAGATGTGCATAGCGTCGCAACTTACCTTCCTCTCGCCGTACCACCATGGCCATTTTGGAATGGGTCTTGTGACCAACAACACCATAAACAACGTGCGCACCGACTTCTTCAAGGCGACTCGCCCAGTTGATATTGGCCTCTTCATCAAAACGTGCCAGCAATTCGACGACTACCGTAACTTCCTTCCCCCTGCTGGCTGCTGTAATCAATGCTTCCATGACGGTAGAGTCTGAACCTGTTCGGTAAACCGTTTGTTTAACAGCTACCACGTCGGGATCTGCTGAGGCTTGCTGGATGAATTGTATGACAGGCTGGAACGATTGATACGGATGATGCAATAAAATGTCGTTCTTGCGTATCATCTGAAAAATATCTGAAATTTTCTTTTTCTGAGTAGAAAAAGGCAAACCGGGAATGAATAGCGGAAATTTCAATTCTGGACGATCAATCTGGCCTGGAACCTGCATGAGACGTACCAAGTTAACAGGCCCATTGACCTGATATAAATCATCCTGAGCCAATCCAAACTGGCTAAGTAGAAATTCCGACATATGCGGTGGACAGTTATCTGCTACTTCGAGTCGTACTGCATTGCCAAGATGCCGTTGAGGTAATTCACCTTGTAAAGCTAGACGCAAATCTTTGATTTCCTCCTCGTCAACGAATAAATCACTGTTGCGTGTAACGCGAAATTGGAAACAGCCAATCGCTTGCATACCAGCAAACAATTCACCGACGTGTGCATGGAGGATCGAGGATAAGAATATGAAATTATATTCGCCAGAACTTACTTCCTGGGGAAGACTGATGATGCGTGGAAGAATGCGTGGTGCCTGAACTATGGCCATACCAGAATTTCGCCCAAACGCATCTTTGCCTTCTAGCTCTATCGCGAAATTAAGACTCTTATTAAGTACACGTGGAAAGGGGTGGGAAGGATCCAGGCCAATAGGCGTTAGCATGGGCATCAGTTCACGAAAGAAAAATTCTTTAATCCATTCACGTTGATTATCGTTCCAATTGTTCCTGCGAAGGAAGCGGATTCCATGACGCGCTAATTCTGGCAGGATGCTTTCGTTGAGCAACTGATATTGACGCGATACAATTTGGTGCGTTCTTTCGGAAACTAACTTGAAAGCCTGGCGGGGGGGCATGCCATCGGGCCCGAAACCCGGCGTATTCAATTTAATTTGCTCTTTCAAGCCTGCAACCCGAACTTCGAAAAATTCATCGAAATTGCTACTGACAATACATAAAAACCGTAATCTTTCCAATATGGGAGTGTCTTTATTTTCAGCCTGAGCAAGTACACGCCGGTTAAATTCTATCTGACTAAGTTCCCGGTTGATAAATGGTGAAGAGATTGTCAAATCGCTGAAATTAGCTGAATCATGCATTATTGTTTTATCGTACTTTATAGTTGTAACTGAAAATTAATTTGTCATGCTTTCGTTACAAACTTACTTATCAGGTGGAACGTATCCAACCGGTTGATCAGCGCCATCACCAAAAAAATAAGACTCCATTTGTGCGGCGAGATATTTGCGCGCCTTGATATCAGCAAGACTCAAGCGATATTCATTAACTAACATAGTTTGATGTTGGATCCACTGGCTCCAAGCTTCTTTAGATACATTTTCAAAAATTCGTTTCCCTAATTCTCCTGGAAAAGTGGGAAAATCTAATCCTTCTGCTTCACGCCCTAACTTGATACATTTTACAATTCTTGTCATTTAATTTTTCCAAACAGATCAATGGAAGAATTTGAGTGCTTCCTGTTTATAAGTAAGT
>CAYNXU010000180.1:3008-4117 GCA_964401225.1 uncultured Nitrosomonas sp. | reverse complement strand
CATCAAATAAAAATTCTGTGAAATTTTATTTGATGGCAGAATGTGTAAAAGTAGAGCGACCATTTATTCAATTCTAGAGGAGAAAACAGGATGAAGTACAAGAGTATCGAGGAATTCAAGAATGATGTTTCTGAACGTAACCCTGGTCAGCCAGAATATATGCAAGCTGTTGCTGAAGTTATTGAAAGTTTGTGGCCTTTTATCACCAATAATCCTCGCTATGCCGAGCATGGCTTGCTCGATAGAATCGTCGAACCGGAGCGAGTGGTTATATTTAGAGTCGCTTGGGTGGATGATAGTGGTGAAGTAAAAGTTAACCGAGGTTACCGCATACAGCACAACTCAGCAATTGGTCCTTATAAAGGCGGGCTCCGGTTTCATCCTTCGGTCAATCTTTCAATTCTTAAGTTTTTGGCATTTGAGCAAACGTTTAAGAATGCATTAACAACTTTGCCCATGGGCGGGGGTAAGGGAGGTTCTGATTTTGATCCTAAAGGGAGAAGCCCTGGTGAAGTTATGCGCTTTTGTCAAGCGTTTGCAAGTGAATTATTCCGCCACGTCGGTTCTGATACGGATGTGCCTGCAGGTGATATTGGAGTTGGCGGGCGTGAAGTTGGTTACATGGCGGGTATGGTTAGAAAATTGACTAACCGCTCGGATTGTGTGTTTACGGGGAAAGGGATCAGTTTTGGTGGGTCATTGGTACGACCAGAAGCGACGGGTTATGGTACAGTATATTTTGTTGATGAAATGCTTAGGCATGTCGGTCAATCATTGGAGGGTTTACGTATTGCTGTGTCAGGATCAGGTAATGTAGCGCAATACGCAATAGAAAAAGCAATGGCTTTTGGTGCAAAAGTAGTCACGATTTCTGATTCAAGCGGCACAGTGGTTGACGAAGCTGGATTTACGCCTGAAAAGCTAGCTATCTTGTCTGAAGTAAAAAATCAGCTTTATGGTCGCGTGGGCGAGTATGCCGAGAGAGTGGGTATTAAATTCCTTCCAGGAGAAAAGCCATGGCATGTGCCTGTGGATGTTGCTTTACCGTGTGCCACTCAAAATGAAATCAGTGAAGACGATGCGGCGATTTTAATTAAAAATGGTGTAAT
>CAYNXU010000180.1:0-2908 GCA_964401225.1 uncultured Nitrosomonas sp. | reverse complement strand
CTAAACGACTGCAGAATTATGTGCTTGCGCCTTATGTAGAATACTATCAATTGCGCTTATATTTGGAAACGACCGATATTAGTACGATTAGGGCATTTCTGGTGCGCCACCAAGACAGTCTTATTGCAGATAGATTACGTGCAGATTGGTTAAGATCTCTTGGCAGAAAGCAACAATGGGCGCTATTTGCTGAAGAATACCCAAAGCTGATCAATCAAGATGAAGGCCTCGTATGTTATTCCGTGCAGCAGCGCCTAACGGTGAAAGATCTGGATGCTTTTCAGGAAGGGCGATCGCTTTGGTTCACTGAACGTGATATGCCTGATAGTTGTACGCCAGTATTCAATACACTGATTACAAGTGGACAAATATCGATAGAAGATGTTTGGTCTCGAATCAGATTGGCGTTGGAAGCAGGAAACACCGGTGTAGCAAGGCATATCAGCCGTTATTTGCCTGCCGGCCAGGCGCTAAATATAGCAAAGCTCAACGAGGCTGTTAAGGATCCGCAACGTTATTTGGAAAAATACCAAAATAACTCTATGTCCCGGGCTGATCGTGAAATTGCATTGTTTGCTTTGTCACAGATATTGCGTAGCGGGACCAATCAAGCCTATGCCCGCTGGTACAAAATTCGTCAGCAGTTTCCGGAATCTGATCAATCCTATTTCATGAGTAACCTGGCATATCGGGCAGCTCTTAGGCAAGATCCTCGGGCGCTTGGCTGGTTCTTAGAGGCCGCAAACAGCAAACAGGCTTATCCGCTGACGGAAGCCAAGCTTACCTGGAAAACTCGGATTGCGCTTCGAGAAGGTAATTGGGATCTTGTTTTGCAATGTATTGATAACATGCCTACTACGACACAACAAGCTGATGTGTGGCGTTACTGGAAGGCGCGCGCATTAAAAGTAAAAGGTGAGCTCGTTGCTGCCAATGAAATCCTGGCGCCATTGAGCCACGAGCATAGCTACTATGGGCAGCTGGCTAAAGAAGAATTGGGCGTTATGCTAAGTGTGCCCCCTGCCAATTATCAATCCAGCTCGCAGGCAATCGGCGCTATGCAGCGCGATCCGGGAATCCAGCGTGCCCTTGAGTTGTATCGACTCAATCAGCGTGTGGAAGCGAATCGTGAATGGATATGGACAATTCGTAATTTTACTGATGAGCAATTGTTGGCTGCTGCAGAGGTGGCTTATCGCAATGGTTTGTACGATCGCGCGATCAACACCGCAATTCAGACGGTATCGGAGCATAACTTCAATTTGCGCTATCTCGCGCCTTACCGTGAGCAAATGAGAGAAGTGCTGCGATATCATGAGCTTGATGAAGCATTTGTATATGGGCTTATCCGTCAGGAAAGCCGCTTCATAGCTGACATAAAATCGAGTGCGGGGGCCATGGGCTTAATGCAGCTCATGCCAGCTACTGCAAAATGGGTTGCTGGAAAATTGGGGATACAGAATTTCCACAATCACCTTGTAACTGATATCAACACTAATCTTCGATTAGGGACCTATTACTTGAAACATGTGTTAACTTTATTTGACAATCAGCCGTTATTGGCAGCCGCTGCCTACAATGCAGGGCCGGGTAGAGCAAAGCAGTGGCGGGATGACGTAAAACCATTAGAAGGGGCAATTTACGCAGAAACTATTCCTTTCAACGAAACGCGTGATTATGTCAAGGTAGTCTTGAATAATTCTATGTACTATGCGAGTAACTTTGGCCATCAGCCCATACCTCCATTAAGGCAGCGGTTAGGGATTGTTTCTCCTAAGCAGTAAGCGTTTTTTATGAAGATTTATCGAGTGGGTGGCGCAGTACGCGATGAATTGCTGGGATTGCCAGTCAAGGATCAAGATTATGTTGTTGTTGGTTCTGATCCGGAAGAAATGGTAAGACTTGGTTTTCGTCCTGTCGGTAAAGATTTTCCCGTCTTTCTTCATCCTCAAACACAAGAGCAATATGCACTGGCACGTACGGAACGAAAGATTTCACGTGGATATAAGGGCTTTGAAGTCTTTGCTTCTCCGGAAGTGACATTGCAGGAAGATTTGGCTCGGCGTGACCTGACGATTAATGCCATTGCCAAGGATCATAATGGAAATATTATTGATCCATTCAATGGCATTGCCGATCTGGAGGCAGGTGTGCTACGCCATATCAGCCCAGCCTTTGTGGAAGATCCTGTTCGTGTACTTCGTGTTGCCCGCTTTACTGCACGTTTTGGTTTTCATATTGCTCCGGAGACTCTGGAATTGATGAGGAATATGGTGCATAACGGTGAAACCGAAGCGCTCGTTCCTGAGCGGGTATGGCAGGAGATTTCACGTGGATTGATGGAACGTCATCCGTCACGCATGTTTTATGCGCTGCGTGAGTGTGGTGCATTGTCACGCATCATTCCTGAAGTTGATGTCTTGTTTGGTGTCCCCCAGCCAATCCAGTCGCATCCAGAGGTAGATACCGGCGTGCATATCATGATGGCTATCGATTATGCCGCATCAAGACACTATTCATTGCCTGTCCGTTTTGCGACCCTTACACATGACTTCGGTAAGGGAACAACCCCGCCAGACGAGTGGCCGCGGCATATTGGTCATGAAATACGTAGTATAG
Source organism: uncultured Nitrosomonas sp. (assembly GCA_964401225.1). Taxonomy (GTDB): domain Bacteria; phylum Pseudomonadota; class Gammaproteobacteria; order Burkholderiales; family Nitrosomonadaceae; genus Nitrosomonas. The sequence continues at coordinate 289 of CAYNXU010000180.1, read as the reverse complement.
CCCTAGTGCGGGGGCTATGTGAACGCATCAAGATTCCTAAGGAAGAGCGCGATTTAGCGCTACTAGTAGCTCGCTTTCATGGCGATGTGCATCGAGCTGAAGAATTACGTCCGGCAACGATTGCCGATATGTTGCAGGTTACGGACGCCTATCGCAAGCCAAGTCGATTTGAAGCGTTCCTCCAGGCATGTGCCTGCGATTTTCGTGGGCGCCCTGGGTATGCTGATAAGCCCTATCCACAGTTTGAGCGATTGATCAAAGCGCTGGATGCAGCCAAAAGAGTTGATGC
>CAYNXU010000179.1:0-4119 GCA_964401225.1 uncultured Nitrosomonas sp. | reverse complement strand
GCAGGATAAATACCTGGCGCTCCTTGGCCCGATGCGCCATGACAGTCCTGGCAATATTTTTCGTATAGCTTCTCGCCCTGCGCCAGGTACTTGCGAACATTATCCGGCATTTCCGGATAACTTACTTCAGATTGAGCATCACTCTCAGGAAGTGATTTCAAATAGACAGCTATGGCACGCATGTCATTCTGTGACAAATACTGCAAGCTTTGCCTAACAATTGTCCCCATCGGCCCCGACGTCATTGCACGCCGGGATACACCCGATGAAAGCAGCTCAACAATCTCCTCTACTGACCAATCCATGCTTCCCGCTTCCAATCTTGAAGTCAGAGATGGTGCATACCAATTTGAGCCCATAATTTGTCCTCCGCCCACCGAATCATCTTGACTTGCACCAAATACATTCCTAGCGATATGACAGGCGTTGCAGTGGCCTAGCCCTTGCACCAGATAAGCGCCCCGATTCCATTCCGCACTCCTAGCCGGGTCTGGTTCATAGATACCTTGCTTGAAAAAGAGCGTGCGCCAGATAAACAAGAGCGGTCTATAGTTATAAGGAAAGCGAATTTCATGAGGTGGGTTGGTTTGGGAAACCGCCGGTACCGATTGAAGATACGCAAAAATAAGGTTAGCGTCGTCACGCGTCACTTTGGTATATTCCGTATAAGGAAAAGCAGGATAGAGGAATTGACCATCCCGCGATTTGCCCTCATGCATTGCTTTCCAGAAATCTTCCTCACTCCAGAGGCCGATACCTGTTTGCTTGTCAGGTGTAATATTAGGTGTGATAAACGTTCCAAATGAAGTAGAGAGTCGATGCCCACCCGCAAATAGCTCTCCACCTTTAGCCGTATGACATCCCAGGCAATTTCCAACACGCGCTAGATATTCACCCTGCGCTAACTGCTGTTTTAATGCTCCTGTTTTATCAAGCGCAACATTGACTCCAAAAGTATTCGCAGCAAACAAGCCTACCAATAGGATACCCAGAGATATAAAACCAGCTTTACATCTCCTAGCGACACCCGTCATGACGTATTTCATTGACCTACTCCATATTTTTGAAAGAGACTTGCGCAACGATGAGCCATGTCAGGCGGGAGCTCCCTTGCTGGCGCCCCCAAAACAGGTTGAGCAGCCAGCCATTTTGCAACCGCATTGATTTCTTCATAAGTCAATTGTTTAGCGATGTCTGCCATGCAATTCGTTATCTTCCCGCGGATCAGCCCACCGCTATGCCATCCCCCTAGCTGCGCCGTCAAGTAAGCCCTATGCAATCCTAGCAAACCTGGTACAAAAGATTCGGTTCCCATCAAGTCATTTCCATGGCATGCACTACATGCCGGCATATCTCGTTTGGAGTCCCCTGAATACACAAGCTTTTCTACTAATTTGACTTCTGCAGGCAACAGGGTGATCGGTTCAGGAGGTGAATAGGGCACATCCAATGTCGAAAAATATTGCGCTATTTCAATCAGATACGCATCCGACATGTTTTCCAACAGAATTGCCATCGGTTGATAATAGCGTCGACCATCCCTGAAATGACGTAGCTGGTTAAAAAGATATCCCTCCAGCTTGCCTGCGATGCGAGGGTAATACGCATCTCTATCATGTCTATCCTCTACACCATGGCAAATGGTACATGCCTTGACGCGCTCGGTAAGTGTATCGGGAACATCGACCGGCAACGGTGTTTCAGCAGCCTCTGTCAAGCAAACGAAAAGTAATAATACGACTAGAATAGAATGTTTCATATGGCCTTTTTAAGGATGATTGGTGCTCATGCCAAATATTTTTTTTAAAGATTTTAATCAGTGCGGGGCAATTGTTCCGGATGAAAGTTTAAAACAATCGGTAATTCCAGCCAAACTCATCCAAAGTTATATCGCCACTCACTATCAGGCGTATACTGATTCAAGCACACTGACATTGCACATCGGCCAGCATTGCGAACCATTATCAAGACTCATGAAAGCATTGGGCATGCAATGCGCACTTTATATCACCGCATACAATCCATACAGTCAGCCGCAACACACAGAAACGAATCTCGCAGCTAACCACCAGCTGCTTAACCGATTATCGTATCATTCCAACCACATCTTCGAGGGAAAAAGCTTGGATTCAAGAGGCGAATGGCCAGCAGAACCAAGCTTTCTGGCCATTGGCATCGATCTTGTTACTTCTAGGATACTCGGCAGACAATTTAGTCAGAATGCTATCGTATGGGTTGATAAGGGCGCGACTCCCAAACTTATTTTACTGCGCTAAAACACTACCGATATCACTCTTCATGAAAAATTGCCTGTTTGAGTGTTTCGATTTGAGGTTGATTGAGCGTCTCTGTCTTGAGTAATTCCTCGGCAGTTTGATCAAGTAACTTACGGTTCTTACGAAGGATACCTACTGCCCTTTCAAGCGCTTGATCCACGAGCACACGTACTGCCGCGTCAATCTTATTAGCCGTTTCCTCGCTGTAATCTCGGCTTTGCGGCATAGGAAAGCCCTGCTGCAAGAAAGCCGAGCGCTCACGATCATACGCCACGTGACCTAGCGCATCACTCATGCCATAGCGCAATACCATGGCTCGGGCGATATCGGTGGCGCGCATCAGATCATCGGATGCTCCTGTCGACACTTCATTGAATACCACCTGCTCAGCTGCTCGCCCACCTAGCAATACAGCCATCTTATTTTCCAGTTCTACGCGGGTCATCAAAAAACGATCTTCGGTCGGGCGTTGGATGGTGTAACCTAACGCACCCACGCCACGGGGAATAATCGACACTTTATGCACTTCGTCGCTACCAGGTAGCGCCAGCGCGACCATGGCATGCCCCAACTCATGAAATGCCACGATGCGACGCTCATTTGGATTGAGTAGACGATTGCGCTTTTCAAGACCGGCAATAATCCGCTCGATCGCGTTATTAAAATCCTCCATCGTCACAGACGCTGCCTTACGACGAGTAGCCAACAAAGCCGCCTCATTGATTAAATTAGCTAGATCCGCACCAGTAAAACCAGGCGTTAGGGCAGCAATTTGCTCCGGCTTAACATCAGTATTCAGTTTTACTTTTTTTAGATGAACTGCCAGTATTTGCTCCCGCCCCATTTTATCTGGCCGGTCCACTAGCACCTGACGATCAAAGCGCCCAGCACGTAGCAGTGCAGCATCGAGGATTTCAGGACGATTCGTCGCAGCCAGCAGCACTATACCACTTGAGGAATCAAACCCATCAAGCTCTGCCAGTAACTGATTCAATGTTTGCTCTTTTTCATCGTGCCCACCCAGCCCATAAGCGCCACGTGCGCGCCCTAATGAATCGAGCTCATCAATGAAAATAATGGCTGGCGCCATTAGCCGCGCTTGCTCGAAAAGATCGCGCACCCTGGCCGCACCTACCCCAACAAACATCTCGACGAACTCCGATCCTGAGATTGAAAAGAACGGCACACCTGCTTCACCTGCTACCGCACGCGCCAGCAATGTCTTACCTGTTCCGGGAGGACCCACCAGCAAAACTCCTTTGGGTGCACGGCCTCCCAACCGGCTGTAATCAGCCGGGTTTTTCAAAAAATTAACGATTTCGATGAGCTCTTCTTTGGCCTCATCGACCCCCGCCACATCAGCAAAGGTCACTTTAGTTTCTTTCTCGACATACACCTTGGCACGACTTTTACCAATTGACATCAGCCCGCCGCCCATGCCGCTGCTCATGCGGCGTATGATGAATAACCAAACTCCGATAAAAAGTGCCATTGGTAAAATCCAAGACAACAGATCGCGCAGCCAGGTACTCCTGATAATTCCGGTATAGGTTACATTATGCTTGTCCAGGGTTTCTGCCAGCTCGGGTTCAACCCGAGTCGTGACAAAATCTTTGAAGCCATCAACGGTTTCTTTAAGGGTGCCGTAAATATGGTTCTCAGTAATTGCCACTTCCGCAATCTTGCCTTGCTCCAGTAATGTCTGGAATCGGCTATAGGGAATCGGCTCAACCCGGGTATATTGCGTATAAAGGTTCTGTAAAAACATCACGCCGAGGATAGCAACGACGATATACCAAAAATTAAACTGCACTTTCTTGTCCATTAAATTATTATCCATAAG
>CAYNXU010000178.1:0-4132 GCA_964401225.1 uncultured Nitrosomonas sp. | reverse complement strand
GGGCAACCAGGCAAGAAGTAGTCAATCTTGACGACTTCACTAACGGGATAGACCTTATCCAACAGCAAAGGCAGTTCCGGGTCATTCGGGATATGCGGATTGACTGTATCAGGGCTATGCAAATAAACCTCTTCCAGACATTCCCGCAAGCTGTAGTGATTACGCATGGCAGGTACACCCCCATTGATCGCGCAGGCACCGACCGCCACCAAGATACGACAATGCTCACGAAAGGTACGCAGCACGTGCACATTTTCTGCATTACAAACACCTCCTTCCACCAAACCGATATCGCAGGGGCCGAGTTGCTTGATATCTGTAAAGGGAGAACGATCGAATTCGATATGCTCCAGCAGTGCCACAAGCCGCTCATCCATATCCAGAAAAGACATATGACAACCAAAACAACCGGCGAGCGATGTGGTGGCTAACTTGAGTTTGGGTTTACTGGTCATCAGATTGGGTTCTCGTAAGAATCTCTTTTTCCAGGCCGATCTCACTGATTTTGTGCTGATCGAAAATACGCTGTCCGATGGGAACATCGTAACCATGTTCCTTGATCAGGATTGCTCCGACTGGACAAATTTTGGCAGCGAGATCGCCGGGCTCCAGGTTGCTATCGACCAACTTGCCGCTCGGCGTATTGACGATCAGACTAGCATGAATACCACGCCCGGCAATAGCAAAAACATTTTTACCATCCACCTCGCGGCTGGCGCGCACGCATAGACTGCAAAGTATGCAGCGATCCCGATCCAGCATGATCGTTGGGTGCGATGCATCAACCTGACGCACCGGGTACTGCGCAGGAAAATGCCCTTCCAGCATACCAAGATGATAAGCCATCGCTTGCAGCGGACAATTGCCAGTTTTCTCGCAGGAAGGACAAATGTGGTTACCTTCGATAAACAGCATCTGGGTCAGCGCCTTGCGCGCTTCGTTGAGCTCAGTCGTATGGTTACGAATTTGTTGTCCGGCGGCAGCCTGTGTAGTGCACGCTGTCACAGGCCTGCCATTCACTTCAACGGTGCACAATTTACAATTGCCTTGCGGGGTAATACCCGGAAAGTGACAGAGATGCGGGATGTAAACCCCCCCTGCCAACGCTGCATCCATAATGGTCTGTCCAGCTTCAAATGGAATCTGCTGATCATCGATGTAAATCATGTCATGTTCTGTCGACTGAGTCATAAGCTATCACTCCAGTGCTTGATCAAGATGAGCATCGACATCATCACGCTGCGTCGCTTGGCGCGCCTCTTCTAATGCAGCATCCAAATTGAAATGGGGAGTAAAGTCACGCTGAGTGAGCCGCTGCTCGAATGCCTGCGGAAAATACTGCAAACCATCCAGAATGGGATTCGCTGCGGTATGGCCTAATCCGCAATGGGCATAGCGCTTAACCAGTTCACCGATGTGCTGTAATTCAACCAAATCGCAGCATGCTCCCTGCCCTGTGATAATTTTATGGAGATTTTGTTTGAGCAAAGTCGTCCCAACCCGGCATGGCGTACAAAAACCGCAGCTTTCATGTGCAAAAAATGCGGAAAATTGGTGAATCACACTGAGCACATCGCGTTGATCGTTATAAATCATGACAGAACCACCCGTGGATAAATCCTCAAATCCAATCTGACGATGAAATCCGGTTGAGCCGATCAATGTGCCTGCGGGACCACCAATTTGCACTGCCTGCACATTGTCAGCACCACAATCCCGCAAAATCTGTTGCAGAGTCACCCCAAACGAATATTCATAAATGCCGGGCGCATTACAGTCGCCACTGATACTCAACAGCTTGCTGCCGGTAGATTCGGTTGTGCCTACAGCAGTAAACCATGCGCTGCCCTTAGTAACGATATGGGCTGCCGCAATGAAGGTCTCGACATTATTCACGATGGTAGGCTGCCCCAAATAACCGTGCGTAACGGGGAAAGGCGGGCGATTACGTGGAATACCAGGTTTTCCTTCGAGCGATTCGATCAAGGCGGACTCTTCCCCACAAATATACGCTCCCGCCCCCACCACGATATCAATATCGAAATCGAATCCCGCTTGCCCCAGAATTGCCACGCCCAACCACCCCGCTTCACGGCGTCGGTTCAACACCTGCTGTAAATGCGGCAATAAATGGCGATATTCCCCACGCAGGTAGACAAACCCTTGGCGCGCACCGATAACATGCGCACAAACGGCCATCCCCTCGAATAACACGTCAGCATGACACTGCAGTAGCATACGATCCTTGAAAGTACCCGGCTCACCTTCGTCTGCATTACAGACCACATAGCGTGCTTGCCCCGCAGCCTCTTTACAGAACTGCCATTTCCGGGCCGTGGTAAAGCCAGCGCCTCCCCGGCCACGCAGTTTCGATTGGCTAATTTCAACCAATGTCTCATTCACTCCCCGCGCTAGCATCGCTTGCAAGCCTTCACCTGGCGATATATCCGCTTCAAGCAGCAAACCGCGCTTATGGATAGGGTTATCAATATGAAACCATGCCTGCGGCCATTCGCACAAAGGTTGCTCAGCCTCAATCAGATCGACGATCTGAGTAATTTTCTCCGCATCCAGACGAGCGAGCGGCATTCCATTAATGAGCAATGAAGCACCATGATCACACAGGCCAATACAAGAGGTTTCATGCACACTGACACGTCCATCCTCCCGCGTTTGTTCGGGTCTTACTCCTAGTTGCTGCGTCAACAGATGCAATAAATCGGTACCACCAGCCTTATAGCCACAGCTAGTACAGTTACTGAACAAGATGTGATAATTTCCACGCAGACTGGTATAGAAGAAAGCATAAAAATCAACAACCGCCCTGACCTGGCTGATTGGGATGTCAAACTGGGCAGCCACCTCGCGCATCGATTCATCCGAAAGATAGCGGTACTGCTGCTGCAATTCATGCAAGCGATGCAATAAATGAGGATGATCTGCCATGGCTGATTTAGCCTTTTTCTATAGATTTTTATGGATGCTTACGGGCCGTCACCTGAATTTCTATGCGCATACGCGGATCAGACAAGCCCGCTGAAATCATCATGGCGGCCGGGCGTACCTTACCGAGATATTTACGAAAGACCGGCCAGCACAATTCAAAATCTGCCGCATGAGGTAGTACATAAGTGACTCGAACAATATCTTGCAAACCCGAGCCAGCCTGCCGCAATGCCGATTCAATATTCTTGAAGCACTGCTCGGCTTGTTCGAGCAAATCATCCGAAATAGTCATGGCGGAATAATCAAAACCTGTCGTACCTGACACAAAAATCCAGTCTCCTTCCACCACTGCACGGGAATAGCCAATCTCTTCTTCAAACGTGGAACCCGAGCTGATCAGCCGTCTTGTCATAATCTCTCCTCAAAAAAATGGTCACTTGATAAAGCTATGATCAACCCGATAGCGCAGTAAAGTCAACCGCGAATCATAGAAAACTCGCTACCTGTTGGTATCAATAAATTGACACAAAGAACCTGAAATCAGTCAAATATCGGCAAGATTACCCGATGAACTGATCGTCGCACCAGGAGGCTGTCCGAGAATAGCGATCGTAGCGAGGGTGAGTCTGGTTGAGTTGGATTTTTCGATCATTTGAGGCGAATAGTCGTTCTATTTAACGAAAAGGATCGGAAAATCCGGCCAACCAGGCTCGTCCGCAGTAGATCAGTCTACTCTAGGACAGCCTCCTAGATAAAGCCACTGCCAAATTGCATCGAACACGCGCTGACGTGATCTGACAAGCAGTTGAATATTACTTCGACGATTTTAAAGATATTTCCACTGCCGCATTCGTATCAGTTCCTATCACATCATATACGAAGTAAATGACAAACAATTAACGATACTCATCATCCGTGTTGGTCATCGACGAGAGGTGTACCAGTGAATTTGATGGAATTTATCCCATTGCAGCGCGATGCATAGACCGTAAACAGTGATCATTGCTGCTTACCAAACCGGCGCATACAGCCAGCAAGGAATCGGACAGCACGATCAAATATACTTAACGATGAGCGGGGTTAGTATTTGCAGGAAGAAAAATTCTTGATTCTGAGCGCAATCCTGCTTTTTGGGGTATGTAGGTTGGCGGTGAGCTTGCGAACCCCAACATTCTCCACCCTTCCT
>CAYNXU010000177.1:0-4146 GCA_964401225.1 uncultured Nitrosomonas sp. | reverse complement strand
ATCTTGCGTTTGGGAAATATTTGATTGGCAATGCGTAACGCTCTCATTCTTTCAGGATCCAGCGTCAATATCACTAGACCTTCGACCGTGTCATCGATTGGCAGCCAATGGTTGCTTTCGACAAAATCGCGCTTGAGATGCTTCAGAACCTCCATCGGCTTGATCCGGTCGGCCCGGTAGGGCTCATAGCGCACATTAAAAAATGCCGATAACGCTTCCCCAATTTGGGAGAGTTTGATCTGAAACTCATCAATGAGCACATCTTCCAAATCACAACCCTTTTCACGGGCAGATCGTACCGCGAGTTCCAGTTCAGATGCGGATATGACAGCAGCGGAAATCAAATGATCGTATTTGGATTTCGCCAATGATTGCTGCCTCTGGCGTTGCTTGAAAGCAATGGCCAGTGTTTGGCAGATTTCACTTACCCCATTCACGATAATCTCTGGAAAGGGTTGATTATCCTGATTATTGACAACCTGCACGATGCCCAGTAATTCGTTGTCACCCGCATTCAGAATCGGCGCTACTAGCATTTGCTTGGTCCGGTAGCCGGTGCGTCTATCCACTTCTTTCGGAAAATGTAATTGCGCATGCAGGGCCATCAACGCTTGACGATCATAAACATCTCGCACATTGATTATTTTTTTGTTGTGGATGACAAAGGCCAGGATGCTCTGTTCGATAACCGGGAACTTCAAGTCTTGGTAGGAATCACGGCCTGTCTTCACGCGCGAAAATACACATGACTTGTCTTCGCCCACAGTATAAATAGTCAAGCGGTCCGCATTGAATAGCGCGCGGATTTCTTTACTCACTTCCAGCAGGATTTCATCGAGGCAGCCGGCAGCAAGAATCTTGTTGGTAATCGCCTGTAAACTCCGGGGAAAGTTTGGCCGTTGATCGACACCAGAAAATTCATCCAGCAGTGGCTCTAATGCAATGTTCGTACTCATAGCGATACTCTTTCAAGAGGATTAACATTTAAAAGAATGGATCACTCATGCATCCGCGTGAATTGTATCTGACCGATCTCATCATCTGAATTTCAAGGCATAGTGACCTACTTACCCCCTATTTAACTGTATTTATAACCAGTGCATTCGAGATAACAGAGAGGAAATACGCCTCGATTCTTGTTATTTGATCAGCAAAACGGGAATGGGTGAGAGTTGTATCAGCTTACTGGCGACCGAACCCAGCAGTAAACCTTGCACCGTGCCCAGCCCGCGCGGCCCAATCACGATTTGGTCGCACTGATTCTCCGTTGCAAATTGCACGATCATTTTTGCAGCATCCCCCTCAGTCACGTGATACTGATAGGCAATACCGGCCTTATCCAACAAATCACGCGCTTGCTTCAAATCTTTCATTCCTTCTTGCTGTTGGTACTGCTTGATATTTTCCTGATCAACAAATAGGGAGATATCACCATGAAATGGGAACTGCACATTGAGCAGATGAATTTCCGGCATCTCCTTATACCAGCCTAACAGTTGAATGAACTGAGCAACCGCCTGGTTACAAGCAGTCGAGCCATCTACTGGCAACAACATTTTTAACATGATGCACTCCTCCAAGTTGTCTATTTGTCGCGTTGATGGTTACCCCGCACAGCAAATTTCCCGCCAATATTCAAGGCGCTGTAATGAATTTCAAAACTTCATTTTCTTGCTGCATCGTGTCACGATAGCCGAGGTCGATCAGAGCGCGGCAATAAGAAGCTTCAAATAATACGTAGCTCAGCAACCGCGAACCACTGGGCGCCAACCCCCCCACAGCACGATAGAGATAACGCATGGTGCGTGGCAGGGAGTAAGCGTGCTGTTGGGCGATTTCGTTGATTCTTTCACTCGGTGTAATCACCATCGATTTGATCGGGCGCAGCAAAGTGCCCCCTTCTTTCCTGACTTCATGCGGAATAAGCGCCAACGTTTCGTTAATACGTTGCAAACGCTCCAGATCAACATCCAAGCTATCAACAAAAATACTGCTCATCACATGGCCTGCAATTTGTGCTACGGGTGGATAACTGGTTACCTTGACGCGTTCGACTGGCGCATCTTTTTTCTTGTTTACCCCAATCACCAAAACACGATCCGCCCCGAGATGCAATGCAGGGCTCAACGGCGCAAGCTGCCGCATGGATCCGTCGCCAAAATACTCCCGGTTGAGACGGACCGCCGGGAAAATCAAAGGAATAGCCGAAGAGGCCAGCAAATGCTGAATGCCAATTCGTGCCGCCACGCCCACACGCATCGCGCGGCTCCAAGGTAGGATAGTGTTATCACCCTGATAAAAAGTTACTGATTGTCCCGATGTATATCCCCACATGGTCACGGCCAGCGCACGTAACGCACCTAAGTGGATACTCCGCTGAATACCCCGAAACGGTAGACGGCAGCCAAGCAACTGTCTTAACGGGGAATTATCCAGCAATGAAAAAGGTGTCCTGGCTAACTTGCTCGACAACAAGGAACCTACGCAATGGATGGTGTTGCGGATCACGCCGGGCAAGTCTGCACGGTGCACCTGGTCAACGTGCAAATTGCTCCATACCGTCTCCAGTTGACGCACACCCACAGAAAAATGGGTAGCCGACATCGCCAAACCAGCGGCATTAATCGCGCCTGCCGAGGTTCCACAAATAATCGGAAAAGGACAGTAAGCATGCGATGGCAACATATCAGCAATGGCTCGCAAGACGCCCACTTGATAAGCGGCACGCGCGCCCCCGCCCGTCAGTACCAGCCCTAACCTGGATAATGGTGCGGGAATATTATTTGTTTCGCTCACTGACAATTGATTTCTTTCTCACCTTTTCAAGCGCGTCACTCAGCGTCTCTTCTGATAAATCATTCAAGCCGGCTGATAATTGACTTGCAATTTCGCGCACATTTTCTGGCAATAGCTTATTGTCAAGCTTCGCAACCAACAAAGCTGCTGCGCCAGCTATCGTCAGAAGACTCTGACGTTCACTCATCAACATTTCTATCTCTGCACGCAACATTGAAATTTCACGCTCTTCTAAATGAGTATGCATCATAATCGTTTCCTCCAAATAGGTATACTGTATCAATCATCGCTGCACTCTAACAAAATCATTTCCTGAGCAAATAACTAAGCTCTCAGCAAATTGTTATTCTTTTCCAGTACCGCCACTTCCATTAAACTGCTCAACCAAACTCACTAATGAAGAAGAATGTCATGCTACGCACTGAACTGTATCCAGAAATTGAACCTTATCAACAAGGCACGCTGCCACTTGATGCGCGACATACCCTCTATTGGGAACAGTCGGGAAACGCCAGCGGTGTCCCTGTATTATTTTTACATGGCGGCCCCGGTGCCGGATCAACCCCGGGTCATCGCCGTTTCTTTGATCCTGCTCATTACCGTATCATCATTTTTGATCAACGTGGGGCAGGACGCTCCACACCTCTGGGTGAAATCCAAGACAATACCACGCCTCACCTTATCCAGGATATTGAAACTCTGAGGCAGCATCTTGGCATCGAAAAGTGGTTAATATTTGGAGGATCCTGGGGTAGCACGCTTGCTTTAGCGTATGGAGAAGCACACCCAGCACGTTGCCTTGGATTCATCCTGCGCGGCATTTTTCTTTGCCGCAAAAGCGAAATAGACTGGTTCCTCTATGGGTTACGCCATTTTTTCCCTGAACCCTGGCATGATTTTGTCGCACTGTTATCGCCCTCGGAGCGAAGCGATATCCTCTCAGCTTATTGCCAGCGTCTGTTAAATCCAGATCCCACCGTCCATATGCCTGCCGCTCGCGCATGGAGTCGTTATGAAGGCCGGTGCTCCACTTTGCTGCCTAGTCCGGAAACCGTGAATTATTTTTCAGGCGATACGGTAGCGCTGGGACTTGCGCGCATGGAAGCACATTATTTCAGCCACGATATCTTTTTGCCGGAAAATGCCTTGCTGGATAACGTCAACAAACTTCACGATATTCCTGCCGTTATCGTACAAGGCCGTTATGATGCCGTTTGTCCGATCATCAGTGCAGATGATCTGCATCACGCCTGGCCCCAGGCGGAATATGTGATCATCGAAGATGCAGGTCATTCCGCGTGGGAGCCAGGCATTCGAGCAGCGCTGGTTCAGGCAACGGATAAATTCAAG
>CAYNXU010000176.1:0-4175 GCA_964401225.1 uncultured Nitrosomonas sp. | reverse complement strand
TGAATGATCGGAATATTAATTATCTCCCATGATGAACTAGGCGAAAGCCTTATTCGTTGTGCCACCCATATTTTTGGAGAAGAACCACCTTTATTGGCTAATCAAACCGTCTCCATTCATGATGAGCCTGATGTCATTGTCACTCAAGCTAAGAAATTAGTGGAGGGACTTGACCAAGGTGATGGCGTATTAGTAATGACGGATATTTGTGGCGCAACCCCCTGCAACATCGCTAACCAATTGATCCAGCCCGGCAGAGTAGAGTGTCTGACTGGTATGAATTTGCCCATGCTAGTACGCACCTTGAATTATCGGCATGAGTCACTTTCAGTTGTTATAGAAAAAGCACTTGCCGGAGGCAAAGATGGCATCATGCAGATCATTCCAGGATATAGACATGTTACTTAAAGAAGTCATCATTATTAACAAGCTTGGTTTACATGCCCGTGCCTCCGCAAAGCTCACACGATTAGCAAATCAATTCCAGAGTGAGGTATGGCTTACACGCAATGGCCGTAGAGTCAATGCGAAAAGTATTATGGGCGTAATGACACTAGCTGCAAATAAAGGATCCGCAGTTGAAATCGAAGTCACTGGAGCTGACGAGGCTGAAGCATTACAAGCACTGACTATGCTGATTAATGATTGTTTTGGAGAGGGTGAATGAGTTTTATTTTACATGGTGTAGGCGCATCCGAAGGTGTTGCTATCGGGCACGCGCATCTCGCCTCTCCCGCCGCGCTTGATGTTCCTCATTATTTGATACCCAAAAATCAAATTGATAAGGAAATAATGCGACTAAATAGTGCCTTCGCAACAGTACGCAAAGAGCTCGAACAGTTACAATCTTCAGCAAATCAAGGGCCCACATTTGCTGAGTTCAATGCGTTCCTTGAATTGCACCATATGATTCTGGACGACCCTACACTTGGATCTGCAGCAGTCGATTGTATTGCTCAGACCCAATGCAATGCAGAATGGGCGGTCACGCAACAGATGGAAGTATTGCTTGCCCAATTCGAAGAAATTGAAGATGCCTATTTGCGTGAACGCAAAACAGATGTTACTCAAGTCGTCGAGCGGGTACTGAAGGTTTTACTCGGACATCCTGGTTACATCCCTCCCCCTCTAAAGCATGATGGCAACAGCATCCTGGTTGCACATGATTTGAGTCCCGCTGATGTCATGCAGTATAAGCAGCATCAATTTGCGGCATTTCTCACTGACCTGGGGGGGGTTACCTCGCACACCGCAATCGTAGCCCGTAGCCTAAACATTCCATCGATAGTAGCGATGCAGCATGCACGCCAGCTTATCTATAATAATGATATTTTGATCGTTGATGGCGGTCAAGGAATCATCATTGTCAACCCTGACAAATATGTACTTACCGAATATCGTTTAAAACAAAACCAGCTCGATCTGGAAAAACGCAAACTCAAACGTATCCGTTCGATTCCTGCTACGACACTTGATGGGACATTGATAGAATTACATGCGAACATCGAGCTGCCTCAAGATATAGATCAGGTCAAAGAAAGTGGTGCGACAGGCATAGGTTTATTCCGGAGTGAATTTCTTTTTCTCAATCGGGATGATCTACCTAGTGAAGAGGAGCAGTTTGAAGCTTACCTTTCTGTTGCGCAAGGTATGCGTGGATTGCCTGTTACGATACGCACCTTCGATCTAGGTGCTGATAAGAATCTCAGAAATAGTAATCGCTCTACTGCAGTTAATCCAGCACTGGGATTACGAGCAATTAGGCTGAGCTTGGTCGAGCCAGCTATGTTTCAAACTCAATTACGCGCTATATTGCGAGCATCTGCATATGGCCAGATTCGCATTCTGATTCCTATGCTCTCAAATGATGATGAACTTAATCAGACCTTGCAACTGATTGAACATGCCAAACAAAGTCTACAGGATGAACACATCCCTTTTGATGAACAAATCAAGATAGGAGGAATGATAGAGATACCCGCCGCAGCATTGAGTACCGAAATATTCATGCGTAAGCTAGATTTTTTATCCGTTGGCACCAATGACTTAATTCAGTATACACTCGCTATCGATCGAGCAGATGATACTGTCGCACATCTTTATGATCCTCTCCATCCATCTATACTTTGGTTATTGGCAAGAATCATCCAAACTGCTAACCGTGGCAATATACCTATTTCGGTTTGCGGTGAGATGGCAGGTGATATCCGATATACCCGGTTATTGCTGGGGTTGGGATTACAACAATTCTCCATGTACCCTGCGCAAATTCTGACCGTCAAGCAAGAGATCCTGAAAAGCCATTTACCCAGCATTGATCCACTGGTCCAAAAAATGCTCAAATCTGACGAATCGGATAAAATCCATGGATTATTAGCAAAATTAAATAATTAGGCATTTTGAATTATTTCGATTTTATGAATGCACACGCTCCATAATTATATTTGACGTTATAATGCCTAATTGATATTGGTATTAGATAACTTCTCTTTCGAACTTCCATAAATCTTCACATATTCATGCATGATTCAGACTCCATTGGCATCGTTACGCCCCAACGAATTTATTTCGATACACCTCTTAGCTTAGAAAGTGGTGCAGTACTGGATAGTTATGAGCAAATCTATGAAACCTATGGTGAATTGAATGCAGCGAAATCCAACGCGGTACTAGTTTGCCATGCGCTTTCCGGAAGTCACCATGTTGCAGGTGTTTATGCAGATAATCCCAAAAATGTCGGTTGGTGGAATAACATGATTGGCCCTGGAAAACCTATTGATACACATAAATTCTTTGTGGTTGGCGTCAATAACATTGGTGGTTGCCATGGTTCTACTGGCCCTGCAAGTATCAATAAAAAAACCGGCAAGCACTTTGGTGCCGATTTTCCCGTGGTTACCACGATAGACTGGGCTGAAACTTATGTACGCTTGGCGGATAAATTGGGTATTGATCAATTTGCTGGGGTAGTAGGTGGAAGTCTCGGGGGTATGTCAGCCATGCAGCTAGCTCTTTACGCACCAGAGAGAGTTCGGCATGCTATCGTTATTGCGGCTGCGGCCAAATTAACGGCACAAAATATTGCATTCAATGATGTCGCACGACAAGCGATCATTACCGATCCCGATTTTCATGGTGGTGATTTTTATTCTCATGATACCCTGCCACGCAGGGGATTACGTCTTGCTCGCATGCTCGGGCATATTACTTATTTATCGAATGATTCCATGGCCGAGAAATTCGGGCGCGAATTACGGACAGGATCGTTCGGTTATAACTTTGACGTGGAATTCCAGATAGAATCTTATCTACGCTACCAAGGGGATAAATTTGCAGACCAGTTTGATGCCAATACTTATCTACTCATGACAAAAGCGTTGGATTATTTTGATCCTGCGCGTGATCACGATGATGACTTGAGTGCTGCTTTCAGCTGTGCCAAGGCAAATTTTCTCGTGCTTTCATTTAGTACTGACTGGCGTTTTTCACCAGAGCGCTCACGCAGTATCGTCAAAGCATTACTGGATAATGAGCTCAACGTGAGTTATGCGGAGATCCCATCCCGGCATGGTCATGATTCCTTTCTTATGAAAGATGAGCACTACCATCATTTGGTACGGGCTTATATGAACAAAATCGACACATAATCTTTCAACGGTGTTTCAATGGTAAAAATACCCTCTTCACTTACTTTGCTGAGACCTGACTTTGCGATCATTGCTTCTTGGATCAAACCCGGATCGAAAGTACTTGACCTTGGATGTGGTGATGGCACGTTACTCCAGCATTTGCAAGATACGCTCGGTGTTCATGGTTATGGTGTGGAAATTGATGATGCCAATATACTGACGTGCCTAAATAATGGCATCAATGTCATTCAGAGTGACCTGGAATCAGGTTTGTCGGGATTTGAATCAAATTCATTTGATTTCGTCATCCTCTCGCAAACACTGCAAGCGATGAAACACACGCAAGATATCATCCAAGAAATACTCCGTGTAGGCAAGGAAGGCATCGTCACTTTCCCTAATTTTGGCTACTGGAGAAATAGACTACAAGTTTTTTCAGGGCGTATGCCTGTATCACAAACCTTACCCTATGAATGGTTTGATACACCCAATATCCACTTATGCACTTTAAACGACTTTGAACAGTTTTGTCATCAACACGGGGTA
>CAYNXU010000175.1:0-4176 GCA_964401225.1 uncultured Nitrosomonas sp. | reverse complement strand
AACCAATCGATGGCGCGTTTTAGGCAGGTGAACTCAAGTGATTGCGTCATGCCAAACTGCCGGGCTGCAGTAAATAAAGCATCGGCGCTATGCAATGTCGAATCGATGGGGCCACGTGTCAGCGCCTCATAGCCGACAATTTTTTGATCGTTGAGTGAAAAGATCGGTTGAAAATAACTCTCCAGACGATTGTGTTCGATTAATGATTGTAATAACCCCCAAGATTCGTCACTATGTGCTATTGCACTCGCTTCAGGAGAGGTCAATAGCGCGAGATCAATCGCTTGATGAATCGCTTCAGGATGGACATTCTCCGGCGCAGATAGAATGAGTACTCTAAAATCCTGGCGGCTGCCGGTCGCCTGGCCGAAATTAGCGACCAACAATTCATGCATCCTCGCAGCGCCCACTTCCTGCAATAGCGGAATCTGCTCTAGCATATCGAAAGGCATCAAGGTATCTTTGAGGCTAAACACTCGATACCAGCGCCCGAAACATTGAGTAACCACCGGCCCGTCAAGCTGATATTTCTGGAGAAGATTTTCAGACAGTTGCTGAATATCTCGAGACAGATCAGCATAAGCGAATTTCACAATCGCCTCGCCAAATATGGCTTTAAACTGCTCAGGTTGATTCAGTTGGACAACAAAAAGATAGCGCTGATCGTTTGGCATACCGTTCCTTCCAATCTCTTATTTATCCAGAAAATTCAAATCACATTTTCCATCATAACAAATCAAGAAAATGAGATTCTATATTTTCTGAGCTATGGATTCTGTCGCTTGAGCATGATATAAGAATACGCTCTTTGCTTGGATAACTATCAAACAACTTTGCGACACGCTCCGAATTTTATGCCAAAAACCATCTATCGCTGGATATTGATCCAAATCACCTCGATACTGGCAGTAGCCATCCTCGGGATTGCCATACTGGGCGAGATGTTGACTGGATCTGCAGCGACGCCTGTTGGAACGCTGATACCCGATTTTCCCGTTGAATCCATAGAAATTCCTGCGGGCCAAGATCATAAGGTTCATGGCTGGCTGGTAAACGGCATGCGTGGCAATGGCGTCGTATTGCTCGTTCACTCTATCCGCAGCAATCGCCTGGAAATGCTGGGCAGAGCACGGTTTTTAAAAGATCAAGGGTACAGCGTATTACTCATTGATCTGCAGGCCCACGGGGAAACACCAGGTGAGCGGATAACGTTTGGACTGCGCGAATCGGCGGATGTGAAAGTAGCGGTTGCTTATCTGCGTAATCACTTCCCCCATGAACGTATTGCCGCCATCGGCGTTACCCTGGGGGCAGCAGCAATTTTGTTGGCAGATCCTCCCCTGAGGCTTGATGCGGTGATTTTGGAATCACTCCACCCGACATTTGAAGAAGCCGTTGAGAATCGACTCAGGCTTCATCTCGGTGAATTCGGTGTCTGGATTAAGCCTTTATTACTTTCTTATCTTTCATTACTTCTGGATCTGCCCATTGATGAACTTAATCCCATCGATCGGATAAGCAATCTTACTAGCCCTGTTCTTCTGATTTCAGGCACCCATGACCGACATACAACGCAATCCGAGGCCGAACGTTTGTACGCTGCTGCCCCTCGGCCGAAAGAGCTATGGATTGTTCCGGGTGCGGGTCACTACAATATGCATATATACGACAGTAGAAGCTATGAAGATCGAGTCTCCTCATTTCTATCCGAATATCTATGGCAATAAAATGATTTATAGTGCTCGCACCGCAAAATTCGATTTTGATTATCCCTCATCCAGACTCACAGAGGAAGAAGTTGTTAATGACGAATTTTGAAGAGAGATGGGTAGATTTCACTAAGCAGTTATCATTCCTGCAATTCAAAGGAGCAAATAATGGCTGATTATCAGCATATTTTATTAGCAGTCGATTTTTCCGATCACGACAGTTACGTTGCACGCAAGGCCGAACGCCTTGCAGCTTTTTATAATGCCAAGCTAAGTATCATCCATGTGCTGGATAATATCCCGATGCCCGATACGGCCTATGGCACAGTGATTCCACTCGACTCGACCTCATCTTATGAATTGCTCGAAGCAGAAAAAAACAAGTTAATCCAGGCAAGCAACAAATTAATCAGTGATCCAATACAGCAATGGTTGATTTGGGGCAGACCCGAAGTGGAAATCACGCGCGTCGCAAACGAAGAAGGCGTCGATTTGATCGTTGTCGGTTCGCATGGACGACATGGTCTGGCATTGCTACTTGGCTCAACTTCTACTGAAGTATTGCATCATGCCCCATGCGATGTACTGGCCGTCCGGTTGCAGGATGAGGATTGAAACACTCGCTTGAATCCTCACTGAGAGATTTATTGGAGAAGTGATTACTGTGCTTTGTGGTACCGTCTCAAGGACGTCACCCAACTACTCAGAATCACCATATTTTCCACCAAGCTTTTTTTCCTAGTGGATCGGAACCGGAGAGATATT
The DNA here is from genome assembly GCA_964401225.1 of uncultured Nitrosomonas sp. GTDB lineage: Bacteria > Pseudomonadota > Gammaproteobacteria > Burkholderiales > Nitrosomonadaceae > Nitrosomonas. Next base: position 1,702 of record CAYNXU010000175.1, on the reverse strand, counting down.
CACTCTCGGGGAAATTTTTTCTCATGACGCGCTCCACGTCATCTCGCAAATCAGTCAATCCCATTTTGTCATAGGCTCTGGCCATGATATACAAAGCTTCTTCTGTGGCTGGCGTTTGCGGATATTCCTCAATAACAAATTGTGCACGCCTGACCGCAGCGACATAAGCTTTACGTTTCATATAATAACGTGCGACATAAATTTCACTTTTAGCGACGACGTTAACCAAATGAGCCATGCGCTTAAGGGCATCAGGTGTATATTTACTCCTGGGAAATCGAGTCACCAGTTCCTTGAAAATCTCAAAGGATTCACGCGAAGCCTTCGAATCACGTTCACTCATATCCTGATTAATAATTTTCGTTGAGATATACCCCATGATTCCCAGATCATCATGAAAATTAGCTAACCCCTTGATATAATATGCATAATCAAGGTTGGGATGGTGCGGATAAAGCTGAATGAAACGATCGGCCGCCGCAATGGCTGATGCTTGCTGCTGATCCTTATAATAAGCATAAGCGATTTCCAGCTGCGCTTGTTGCGCAAAACGTCCATAGGGATAACGCGCTTCAAGTGCTTCAAATAATTTGATGGCGGCCGCATAATTGCCATTGTTTAATTCATTCTTAGCTTCAGAGTAGAATTTGTTGGGCGACCACTGGCTTTGATCGACTGATTTCTCCTTCAATAAACCACATGCCGTCAACCCAACGACCAAAATTAAAATTAAACTATGCCTCATGAACAATCCTGTAGAAGCTAAAAAAATCATTAAAAATTATAACGTAAAGTCATCCCCAGCTGTGCTGATCGAGCAAACTGAATCTGAGATCGAATTAGTTGCCCCCCAGAATACCAGCGGGCTACGCCTGGACCAAGTGCTCGCACAACTGCTCCCCCAATGGTCACGCAGCCGTTTGCAGGCATGGATACTCGAAGAACGTGTGAGTATTGACGGCAAGCCTGCCACTCCTAAACAAAAAATATGGGGGTACGAAAAAATAAATGTTAGACCGCATATTGTAGCAGTCAACGAGACGCATGCTGCAGAAGCCATTCCTATCGAAATTATCTATGAAGATGCTGATTTACTCGTTATCAACAAGCCCGCGGGAATGGTGGTGCACCCAGGTAATGGCAATTGGCAGGGCACGCTATTAAACGCACTCCTCCATCACTCCAAACAACTCAATGATGTACCAAGAGCGGGTATTGTTCATCGGTTAGACAAAGATACGAGCGGTTTGCTCGTTGTTGCTAAAACAATCGAAGCACAAACCAGTCTGGTCCGGCAGCTTCAGCAACGCACTGTCAAGCGTGATTATCTGGCAATCGTATTAGGGGAAGTAACGCAGAACGGTTATATCGATGCGCCAATAGGCAGACACCCCATACAACGCACTAAGATGGCTGTTACTCAAGAGGGCAAGCCAGCGCGCACACATTATCAACCATTAGAGCAATTTGAAGGCTGCACATTACTACGCTGTAGCCTGGAAACCGGGCGTACCCACCAGATCCGCGTGCATATGCACTACTTGGGCCATCCTCTCGTCGGCGATCCTGTCTATACCGGAAAACCTAAGAAGTTACCCCCAAATATTGCCCAACTGATCATGCAATTTCCAAGACAAGCTCTCCATGCGCAGCAACTTTCGCTGTCTCACCCTCAGCATGGTAAAGTTATGACATGGAATTC
>CAYNXU010000174.1:0-4179 GCA_964401225.1 uncultured Nitrosomonas sp. | reverse complement strand
ATAATGCTCCCGGTGCTCACCCCATTGCTATTGGCATGATGCCGGATTCCAGCAAAATTTACGCTTCCAATCTGCTGCATCACTCGGTCAGCGTTATCAATGGGGAAAGCGGAAAATTGGAAAAAACCATTAATCTAATTGATGGCTATAACCCAATTACAGGCACTGCACCTGATATTAATCAAGATGGAATAACTGATGAGGGTGTATTACCTATTCAAATACCTGTTTCTCCTGATGGGCGAGTAGCTGTAGTCGCCGCTACTGGCGGAAAGATTCTCATTATAGATACTGCTACTGACAGTGTAGTCAAAGCGTTAGATTGTGACGCAGGTTGCCATGGCGCAAACTTCGGTGCCAAACAAGGCGGTGGATACTATGCTTATGTCACCAGCAAATTCTCCAACCGACTCCTCGTCGTTGATCCTGACCCCAATGGTGACGGCGATTTATCCGATGCCGCTATCGTTGGTTCAGTTTCTATGGTTGCTAGCGCTGAAGTCGCCAAAGATGACACTATCAGCAGTTTGGCAGGTTTCGGTGGTCAAGGGCTGGTAGCATTACCCAACGTCTATAATGGTTGGGTACAAAACCTTTCCAGTGAATGGAGTGCAGGACTGACTGATAGTCAGCGCAACCCTTTTGAATAAAGGCAGGTAGTCAGTATAATAAATAAAAAATCTTTGTAGCCATAACACTTCGCTAACCAGAGGATATCTGGTTAGCGATTTTTTTTTGCCTGATATTTTTAATTACAGATATATTAAAGATAACTATGATTGATTGGGTGATGAAGTAGGCAGGCTATCAACCGCCATCATTCTTCACCTTTATATTATTTCTGGGTCACAGCTCGACAAAATAGTTGGCTGCGGCAGAATCTATCGTTTCTTTGGTGAATTCAGGGGGACGCTTCAGGAAATGAGCCTGATCGATGATATGCTCCATCAGATCACGTGGATGACTACCTACAAGGGGTCGATTTTGTTTACGATAATAATTGTTCAATAGATATTCGGCGACCTCACTATCATAATGAACACTTTGTTTATGACAGACACGGCGTAAAATTTCCTTGAATTCACCCTCGGTCTGATATTGCACATGGATCTTATGCCGGATTCGTCGCAGAAAGGCATCGTCAACCAAGTCTAATGGATTCAAATTGGTACTAATGACTGTAATCTGATCAAAAGGTATTTCGAATTTCATACCCGTATGTAGCGATGGAAAATCAACACCGCGCTCCAGGGGAATAATCCAGCGGTTAAGAAGTTGACGGGGCTCTATTCGTTGCCGGCCAAAGTCATCCAGAATAAAGACACCATTCCCGGCTTTCATATGAACCGGCGCTTCATAGAACTTACTCGTATAGTCATAACGTAATTCAAGCATATCCAGCGTAAGCTCACCCCCAACCATCACGACGGGCCGATAGCATTTTTTCCAGCGCGGATCAGAGGTTAAACTCATTTTAAGATCGAGCGAGGAAATATCTGAATCTCGTTTATCTTCGATCGGCGTATGAATAGCCGGGTCAAAAAAGCGTATAACTTGACCCCCTATTTCGATCGCTTGCGGAATAAAGATTTCTCCTGGTAATTTATGCCCCAGCCCCTCGGCAATACTGGTTTTTCCTGTGCCCGGCGGGCCATAAAGAAAAATAGAACGTCCTGAAGAAAATGCAGGCCCCAATTGACTAAGTAATTTGTCACCTATCACCAGATGCCTTAATGAAGCGTCAATCCATTCACTATCCAGCTCAACCTGACGGACACTTTGTCTGGTGAGCATGAATGAATAATCTTCCAGGGGAACAGGCGCCGCCCCGATATAAGCACTGATTTTAAATGCTGCTTCTGCTCTTTCTCGCCCACGCTGAGTAAGCTCTAGCACTTGAGTCGTACTGGTATAGCTGGAAGATGTACGAATAGCCGCCAAATGATCAGCCCTGACTAAATCAATCAATTCCTCGATAACGCTAAAAGGCAACGACAGCACATTTGCCATGCGCTGCAGGGTAAACGTACCCGCTTCCAGATAGGCCGCTTTAAGCAACAAATCGACCAGATAAACATCACTCAATCCCGTGTCAATTATTTTCAGTGGTACGGGTGGCGCAGGATACAAGAATTGATTCAACTGCTCCTCTGCAAGTAAACCCAGGGCGGTAATGGCGTTAGCCAGACGCCCCCCAGTACGCCGCTGTAATGCTATCGCCTCCTTCAATTGTTCTGCTGATATCAAACCATCCTGAACAAGCAGCTCACCTATCGATTTTGCCATGCTATATCTATCCTCTGTTAAAAGCTATTTCACCCCCACTTCATGCGCTTGTTGATCTGCATGGTAGCTTGAACGCACCATGGGACCACACGCAGCGTTACTGAAGCCCATTTCAATCGCGATACGCTCAAACACCTTGAACCCTTCTGGTGATACATAACGCATGACAGGCAAATGCCCGATGCTGGGTTGAAGGTATTGACCGATGGTAAGCATATCGACATTGTGCTCGCGCAAATCTCGTAATACTTCGATAATCTCATCATCGGCTTCTCCAAGCCCTAACATTAGGCCAGATTTAGTAGGAATTGCTGGAAATGCAGCTTTAAAGTCTTTTAACAATTGCAAAGAATGCGCATAATCCGCGCCAGGACGGCATTGCTTATATAAACGCGGCACTGTCTCGAGATTGTGATTGAGGACATCCGGCGGGCAAACAGACAGTTTTTCCAGAGCAACACCGAGTCTCCCACGAAAATCGGGTACTAGAATTTCAATTCTGGTTGATGGGGCATGTGTGCGTATTTCGCGTATACAATCAGCAAAATGTTGCGCTCCGCCATCGCGCAAGTCATCACGATCCACGCTCGTGATCACAACATATTTAAGTTTGAGTGCGGCAATAGATTTCGCTAGATGTAACGGTTCATCCGGATCAGGCGGTAAGGGCCTACCATGCGCCACATCGCAAAAGGGACAACGCCGAGTACAAAGATCTCCCAGAATCATGAACGTGGCAGTTCCTTTGCCAAAACATTCACCAATATTTGGACAAGAAGCCTCCTCGCAGACAGTGTGTAGTTTGTGCTCCCGCAGCAATTGCTTAACTTCAGCGTATCTTTGACTATTCGATGAACGTACCCGTATCCATGATGGTTTACGTAATATCTCACCGGGCTGCTGGGGATTTACTTTGATCGGATTGCGCGCAGTTTTAGCGATTCCTCTTTCATGCGAATTCGTGGTCATGACGTTGTCTATCTCTCCCCTCAGCAAGTTTAATTTGTAGTTTTTTTATCATTTTTTGTCCCAGGACATCTATTTCATCATCAATACCTAGCGCCTTGATTTGCGTTATTCGTAAACCTGCATACCCACAGGGATTAATTGCAGAAAAAGGGATTAAATCCATATCCACATTCAGCGCAATTCCGTGATAACAACAACCATTCTTGATTTTTAATCCCAAAGAAGCAATCTTCGCATCATTCACATAAACACCCGGTGCATCAACTCGCCCCTCTGCTTCAATCCGATAATCTCGCAGCATATCGATTACGGCACCTTCCATTTTCCTGACCAGCTCCCTTACATTGAGCTTCAAGCGTCGCAAATCAAGTAATAAATAGGCAATCAATTGTCCGGGGCCATGGAAAGTAATTTGCCCTCCCCGGTCTGTTTTGATTATCGGAATATCACTTTGATAAAGTAAATGCTCCGGCTTACCCGCAATACCTTGGGTATAAACAGGCGGGTGCTGTAGCAACCAGATTTCATCCGGCGTATGGATGTTACGGTTAGCAGTAAAATCCTTCATGGCTTTCCAGACGGTGAAGTAATCGACCAACCCCAGATGTTTCACTTGAATCACCTGTGCCTCTCTTTCCATTTGAACCCGTAAGTCTTCCACGGTTTTGAAATATCAAAAAATCATCATCACCATCGGGTGATTATGAAGCTCCTGGTAAAGCGCATCCAATTGCGCACGCGAAGTCGCACAAATGGTACAAGTTAGACTTAAATAAGCGCCATTCCTGCTAACTCTTACTTCTAGCGTAGCTTCATCAAAATCAGGCGCATGGCTTTTTACAATACGCAATGCAGCCTCGGTAAATCCTTTCTGGGATCGCCCCATAATCTTAATTGGAAAATCACAGGGATATTCAATGAGTG
>CAYNXU010000173.1:0-4210 GCA_964401225.1 uncultured Nitrosomonas sp. | reverse complement strand
GCCTCATTTGGCAACCAGGGAAATGAATTTTGTTTGCGATTTCGTAAGCGCGCTGATGCGCTAATTTGATGCTTTCACCTAACGCGGTTACGCACAGCACGCGTCCTCCCGCGGTTAGTATCTCATCTTTATTTTGCCCGCTAAATGTGGTACCTGAATGAAATATATGAAATTCCTCTGTGGATGCTTGATTATTCATGAGTTCGGTTAGGCCGGTAATCACATCATTTTTTCGTGGCGCGTCCGGATAGCCTTCAGCAGCCATGACAACTCCCAGCGCTGCGCGCCGATCCCATTCGATTTCGATCTTGTCTAGCGTTTCATTCACGGCGTGCTCGAGTAATAGCGTGAGGTCAGTTTTCAATCGAAGCATGATAGGCTGGGTCTCTGGATCACCCATACGGCAGTTAAATTCCAGTACTTTGACTTCTTTCTCGGGCGTGATCATTAACCCCGCATAGAGAAATCCCGTATAGGATTCACCATCACGCGCCATGCCCTGAATGGCCGGGTCAATGATTTCACGCATAATCTTGGCATGCAGTGTAGGTGATATGATCTGGGCAGGGGAATAAGCGCCCATGCCGCCTGTATTTGGCCCTTGATCGTTATCCAGCAAACGCTTGTGATCCTGACTGGTCGCAAGTGGCAATACATTCCGACCATCACTCATTACGATGAAGCTGGCTTCTTCTCCTTCCAGAAAATCTTCAATCAGGATTTGAGTGCCTGCCTCACCCAATTTATTATCGATCAGCATGGTGTCGATGGCTTCATGGGCTTCTGCAAGCGTCATGGCAACAACGACTCCTTTTCCAGCAGCTAGGCCGTTTGCCTTGATCACAATAGGTGCCTTTTTCTGAGCCAGGTAATCATGGGCGGCGGATGGATTATCAAAGCTTGCATAGGCAGCAGTGGGAATACCATGGCGTTGCATAAAAGCTTTGGAAAATGCCTTGGAGGCTTCCAGTTGCGCGGCATTTCTGGTGGGGCCAAAGATCTTGAGATCCGCTGCGCGGAATGTATCGACAATACCTTCGGCCAATGGCGCTTCCGGACCTACGATAGTGAAAGCGATATCTTCTTTCTGAGCAAATAGGACGAGATCGGGTATTGCAGTCAGTGCTATATTCTCTAGCCGTGGTTCCAGCGCAGTGCCTGCGTTGCCTGGCGCCACAAATACTTTGCGCACACGAGGAGATTGGCTCAATTTCCATGCTAATGCATGTTCTCTACCACCGCTTCCGATAACGAGTAATTTCATGGTTGTCTTCTAGAGAATAGTTACCCGACGAATATTAAAGAAAATTTGATAGAAGGATGTAAAGTATTTGCGGGATAATTACGGGGTATTCCTGTTTAATGCCTGAAATGGCGTATCCCGGTATACATCATCACGATGCCGTGCTCATCTGCCGCTTTGATCACTTCTTCGTCACGCACACTGCCTCCCGGCTGGATGACGACCCGGGCACCTGCTTCGACGACAACATCCAATCCATCACGGAATGGGAAAAAAGCATCTGAGGCGACAACCGAGCCAGTTAAGCTGAGTCCGGCGTGCTGTGCTTTGATCGAGGCGATTCGTGCGCTATCGATTCGACTCATTTGGCCAGCGCCGATACCCAGTGTTTGACCTCGGGCGCAGAATACAATCGCGTTAGATTTAACAAACTTCGCAACACGCCAGGCAAAGAGGCAATCTTCAATTTGCTGTGGCGTAGGCTGAGCTTGGCTAACGACTTTCAATTGACTGGCGGTGAGATTGAGATCATCGGGCGTCTGTACCAGCACACCTCCGCCCACCCGTTTCAATTCAAAGCGATTGGTCTGTGTTTGCAAGGGTACGCTGAGTACACGCACATTCACTTTCTGACTCAGGATCTGACGGGCCTCGGGTGAAAATTCAGGTGCAATGATGACTTCTACAAATTGTTTCAAAATGACTCCGGCCAGTTCAGCATCAACAGCACGGTTAAAGGCGATAATGCCGCCAAATGCGGAAGTGGAATCAGTGGCGAAGGCGAGCTGATAGGCCGCAAGCGGTGTATCGGCAATGGCAACCCCACACGGGTTGGCATGCTTGATAATGACGCAGGCAGGTGTATCAAAGGTTTTTACACATTCCCAGGCGGCATCGGTATCCGCGATATTGTTATAGGATAATTCCTTGCCTTGTAACTGGGTATAGTTCGCAAGACTTCCAGGTAAATTTTGTGCATCACGATAAAAAGCAGCTTTCTGATGTGGATTCTCACCGTAACGCAAGGATTGAACGATATCGAAATTGAGATTGAGGCAATCTGGAAAGGTTTGTTGTTGATGGTTGGAATCGATCGATGTCAGGTAGTTGCTGATAGCGCTATCATAACGTGCGGTATGCGAAAACGCTTTCTTTGCCAACTGGAAACGGCGTGCCAGACTGGTTGCGCCCTTGCCTGATTCCAATTCAGCCAATAACACGGGGTAATCGGCAGGATCAGTAATCACCGTAACATGCGGGTAATTCTTTGCGGCGGCCCGAATCAAAGTAGGCCCACCGATATCGATATTTTCAATTGCCTGCTCTAGCGTGCAATCAGCTTGGGCAATGGTCTCGGCAAATGGATACAAGTTGACGATGACTAATTCGATAGGCGGTATTCCCGCTTTTTGTAAGGCCTGCTGATGCTCGGGTAGATCCATTCTGGATAAAATTCCCGCATGAATTTTGGGATGCAATGTTTTGACCCGCCCATCCAGCATTTCCGGAAAATGGGTGTATTCACTGACTTCTGTTACCGCTATTCCAGCCGCTTGCAGTAACTTGGCTGTGCCTCCCGAGGAAATAATATTAATCCCAAACTGATGGAGTTTTTTGGCAAGCTCAACGACGCCTGCTTTGTTGGAAACGCTGATCAATGCTTGTTTAATGGTCATTTTACGAAATCTATTTAATCTGATGTTTAGCTAGTCTGTTGCGCAAAGTGTTGCGATTGATACCAAGGAGCTCCGCAGCTTTGGTTTGATTGCCTTCCGCATATTCCATGGCAAGCTCAAACAGGGGTTTCTCCACACTACGGATCACCATTTCATAGATTGGGCAAGGTTTTTCACCATCTAGATCCTTAATATAGGCTTCAATCGATTTACGGATACAACAGGCAATTTCATTTTCATTTAGGGGATTCATACAGCTATCGCTTCCTCATCTTCAATATAGGTGAGTCTTTGTCCATAATCAGCAAGCTGATAGAAAAAAGTGTTGGTCGCTGCTAGTTGCTCATCGGTTGTTTGTAACTGGTTCATGGCATGACGAAAAGCAGCTGATCCGATCAGCCCCTTGGTATACCAGGAAATATGTTTGCGTGCGATGCGTACGCCGGAATATTCCCCATAAAAATCATAAAGATCATGCAAATGCTTGATCAGTACATTATGAATCTCAGTTACTTCAGGGGGCGGTAGGTGTTCACCAGTCCTAAAAAAATGATCGATTTCCCGGAAAATCCAGGGCTTTCCTTGCGCAGCGCGTCCGATCATTACTGCATCTGCACGGGTATATTCCATGACATGTTTTGCTTTCTCTGGCGTGGTAATGTCGCCATTGGCAATGACGGGTATTTTAATGGCAGCTTTTACTGCCGCAATGGTGTCATATTCGGCTTCACCACGATAAGCGCATGCGCGTGTCCGGCCATGGATGGCAAGGGCTTGTATGCCGGCGTTTTCAGCAATACGTGCCACCGTTAAGGCATTTTTATGTTGCGTATCCCAACCTGTGCGGATTTTTAACGTGACTGGGATATCAACTGCGACGGTAACAGCATCCAGAATTTTACCCACGAGTGCTTCATTTTGTAATAGTGCGGAGCCTGCCATGACATTACAGATTTTTTTGGCAGGGCAACCCATGTTGATGTCGATGATCTGCGCACCTTGATCCGCATTATAGCATGCCGCCTCAGCCATCATTTTGGGATCAGCACCGGCGATCTGCACGGAAATAGGCGATACTTCACCTTCATGGCTGGCGCGACGGCGCGTTTTTTCCGATCCCCAGAGGAGAGAATTGCTCGAGACCATTTCCGAAACCGCCATGCCCGCACCCATGCGTTTGCAGAGTTGCCTGAAAGGGCGATCGGTGACGCCGGCCATGGGCGCCACAATGAGCGTGTTCTTAAGTTTATAAGGGCCTATTTGCATGGCGTAATTCAAAGTCAATACGGTT
>CAYNXU010000172.1:0-4214 GCA_964401225.1 uncultured Nitrosomonas sp. | reverse complement strand
TCGAAGACCGCTTGCTGGGCATCTGCGATATAGCTGCCAATATCGCGATCACGGATATCGACCAAAATATAGGCGGAGAGCAGCGCATTCTCGGTACGAATACTCGGCGGTCCTTTCACGAGCTTGATTTGTGCGAGCTGGCCAAGTGGAATCATGGCTGCCCCCATGGTGGGAACCAGCACCTGCGTTGCAATTGCCTGGGGATCGCTGCGCAGCTCGCGAGGATAACGCACGGTCACCCCGTAGCGCTCGCGGCCTTCCACAGTTGTCGTAATTGTTTCTCCGCCTAACGCTGTCGAAATAACCTCTAGCAAATCACCCACGGCCAATCCATAGCGAGCCAGCGCTAGACGGTCAGGCTCGATATCCAGATAATAACCGCCTGTGGTTCGCTCCGAATAAGCACTGGTCGTCCCTGGCACCGCTTTGATCGCCATTTCGATCTGTTTGCCCAATTTTTCCAATTCATTCAGATCATTGCCGAATACTTTGATGCCAACCGGCGTGCGAATCCCTGTTGCGAGCATGTCGGTTCTATTTTTGATCGGCATGGTCCAGGCATTGCTAACCCCAGGTATTTGTAGCGCCTGATCCAGTTCAGCGATCAGCTTGTCAAGGGTCATACCGGGGCGCCAATCGCTTTCCGGTTTCAGATTGATGATCGTCTCGAACATTTCCAGTGGCGCAGGATCGGTTGCTGTATTGGCACGTCCCGCTTTGCCAAAGACGGATGCGACTTCTGGAAAACCTTTAATGATTTTGTTCTGAGTCTGTAGGGTTTCAGCAGCTTGTGTAATAGAAATACCTGGCAGTGTCACCGGCATATAAAGCAACGTGCCTTCGTTCAACGGTGGCATAAATTCGGTACCGAGCCTGAGCACTGGGTAAACCGTTAACCCCATAACTACGACAGCAGCAATAAGAATGCTTTTTTTCCACTTGATGACCCAAGGAATGACAGGCTGATAAAACCAGATCATGAGTCGACCCATTAAATGATCTTGCTCACGTGGAATACGACCACGGATCAGCAACAACATCAGTACCGGAACGAGGGTGATGGATAGCAGCGCCGCCCCGGCCATGGCAAATGTTTTGGTCAAGGCAAGCGGCTGGAACATACGACCTTCCTGAGCTTCCAGCGTGAATACAGGTAGAAACGATACAGTAATGATCAATAAGCTAAAGAACAGTGCAGGACCCACCTCGCGGCATGCCGTGATAATGGCGTCCATGCGTGCCTCGGTGGGTGCCTGGGGATCAAGGCGCGCCAGATGCTTGTGCGCATTCTCCACCATGACAATGGCGGCATCGGTCATCTCGGCGATGGCCAGCGCGATACCCGCCAGACTCATGATGTTGGAATTGATGCCCAAGTGAAACATGACGATAAAGGCGATGAGCACACCGATGGGTAGCATGATGATCGCAACCAACGCACTGCGCACATGCATGAGAAATGCTGCGCATACCAGCGCCACGATAATTATTTGTTCGACCAGCACTTCGCTCAGCGTCTCGATGGCACGCTCGATCAGTTCAGAACGATCATACACTGATTGAATCATCACACCTTCCGGCAGACCGGGTGTAAGTTCATCGATTTTTGCTTCGACATTATGGATGACATCGAGCGCATTCTCGCCATAGCGTGCCACAACAATCCCAGAAACGACTTCACCTTCGCCATTAAGCTCAGTGATTCCCCGGCGCTCATTTGGTGTCAGCTCTACACGGGCGACATCCCGCAGCAATACCGGCATGCCCTCATGTGCCTTCACCACAAGATTTTCGAAATCGTTGATGCTACGCAGATAACCTCGCCCGCGTACCATATATTCTGTTTCTGCAAGTTCGATCACGCGACCGCCTACATCACGATTACTCTGAGTAACCACATCGATTACCGTTTTTAAGGAAACGCCATAGGCTTGTAAACGCCGGGGATCGACCGTGATCTGGTAGGATTTCTCGAATCCACCGACACTGGCAATTTCCGAAACCCCTTCCGCTGCCACCAATTGGTAGCGCAAAAACCAATCCTGAATGCTGCGCAACTCATCGAGCGTCCGGTCTTCAGCAGTGACCGCATACTGATAAACCCAACCCACGCCGGTCGCATCAGGACCAAGTATAGGTCTTACGTCCTTTGGCAACTGATTAGCTGCAAAATTAAGGTACTCCAAGACACGCGAACGCGCCCAATAGACGTCAGTACCATCCTCAAAAATGACGTAGATGAATGACACGCCAAAAGCCGACATACCGCGTACCACTTTGGATTTGGGCACACTCAGCATGGCTGTGGTCAGCGGATAGGTCACCTGATCCTCAACTACCTGCGGTGCCTGCCCAGGATATTCGGTATAGATGATGACCTGGACATCGGACAGATCCGGTATGGCATCGACAGGAGTTTTCAAGAGGGCATACACGCCCCAAGCGACGATAAACAAGGTTGCCAGCAATACCAGGAAGACGTGTCGCACTGACCATTCGATGATATTGCCGACCATCTCAGTGTTCCCCGTGCCCGCCAGTGACCGCGTGGACGTCCACAGGATGGATATGAACAATAATGTATTCCCCTGCCGATTGTTCGGCAATTTCGAAGACAACCTGCTGTCCAGGTTTCAAACCATGAAGTAACGCCGGATCAGCCACCCGGAAATCCATAATCATAGAGGACCAACCAAGGCTGGCAATCGGCTCATGCGCAAGCGTGACGGTTGGATGTGCAAAATCAATCGCTTCAATGCTCCCTTTACCCAGATGCGTGGCTGCTGGCGTCGTTTTGGCAAGGCTATCGCGTTCAGCCCGCGACTTGTCATCTGGCAGATGATGGCTGCCGTGACTCAGGTTGCTGAGTGCCGCTTTGAGATTACTCTCGGCGTCAATCAGGAAATTTGCTTTGACCACCACGGCATCCCCTGCATCGAGCCCTCCCAATACCTCAGCATAGCCATCGGCATACATGCCAAGCTTCACGGTACGCGGCTCATAACGACCTCCACCAAGATCGACCAGCACCAGGCGCCGTGTACCGGTATCGAGCACTGCGGAGTCAGGCACAGTCAGTACCTTATCTTTACCAGACAAAGAAGCAAATTCCACACGCGCATACATCGCGGGTTTAAGCAAATTATCTTTATTGGGCAACTCGATGCGCACAACGGCAGTCCGTGTTTCTGGGGTAATTTTTGGATAAATAAACGCTACTTTTCCGTTGAACAGCATGCCAGGATAAGCATCGACCCGGATAGTGGCAGTTTGACCAGGATGGATCATGCTTAAATCCTGCTCAAATACATCAGCAAGCACCCATACATTTGATAAATCGGCAATTTGATAGAGCACTTCTCCAGGCTCGAAACGTTTACCTTCAACTGCTGGTTTTTCAAGTACGACGCCATTTGCCCTGGAGCGCAATGTGACATATTGCCTGACTGTGCCTTCGCTTCGCAAACGTTGCAGCTCTGTCTCGGCAATGTCCCAGTTACGCAAGCGCTGTAATGTGCTATTTACCATGCTCTGCATATTGGTTTGGGCTTCTGTAGTCCCGTCCGCTACCATTTGCAGTCCTTTCAATGCAATCAGATATTCATGCTGCGCCGTAATCAGATCAGGGCCATAAACATCCATCAATGGATCGCCTTTATTGACTACCTGCCCCATCGTATTGACGTAAAGCCGTTGAATCCAGCCTTCGAATCTCGGCGTCACCGTGTATTGCAAGCGTTCGTTTGCCTGAATCGTGGCTACAGCTCTGACCGTTCGCGTTAACTGGCGGAAGGCAGCAATTTCGGTTCGCACGCCCAATTTCTGTATTTTTTCAGTACTGAGCGTAATCGCATCCTCACTTGACGTGGAGACTTCACCTTCATAAACGGGGATATAGTCCATTCCCATCGAATCCTTTTTGGGAACAGGAGAAATATCCGGCAACCCCATTGGATTGCGGTAATAAAGGATCTTGCCGGTGGACGCCATTACTTCAGAGGAATCGTTTACTGTCATGGTAGATTGGCTGACTCCCCACCAGTAACCGATACCAAGAGCAAGCGCAATCATGACTGTAACTAGCATTGACTTGATGACTGAAGACTTCATGCCGGACCTCGCTTCGCTGGCTGATCGATAGACACGTTAGTATGATCCCTCGCCAGTCAGCATATCAATCTCTACAAGCGCCTTGTTATAGCTGGCTATGGCTG
>CAYNXU010000171.1:0-4241 GCA_964401225.1 uncultured Nitrosomonas sp. | reverse complement strand
GCTACCGCGGCTAAGGCGGTAAGATTACGGACAGTAAAATCATTTTCCATCCTGTCTGAAATACGATGACGTTGGCGGAGTAAACGAGTAATCTCCATTTCTGCTTCCTCCATCATATCGGTAGATTTTCCTTGCACCAGCATATGATTGATAGAACCGGGAAACTGATTGCCGAGAACTTGTCGCTGAGCAGTCGTCAGCGGAATGAACACATTATCATCTTGGTCCCGGCCGGTAAGGCTTTGCCCTTTAGCTGCGAGTACGCCCACGACTAGAAAGGGTCTGTTAGCGATACGCAGTGTTTTTCCGGTCGGATCTTCTGTTCCAAACAGATTTTCAGCGGTTATCTTTCCGAGGACGGCTACGCGTGTTGCAGAGCGTACATCTGCCTCCGAAAAGAATGCGCCGCTCTCTATTACCCAATTACTGACAGAAAAGTAATCAGGTGTCACGCCAGTGATCGCTGTACTCCAATTATTTGCGCCATAGCTGAATTGAGCGATTCCGGAGACCACGGGCGCCGTAGCCTCCACTGAAGGTAATTCGGCAATAGCATGCGCATCACCGACCGTCAATGTTTTGACACTTCCGCTCCCGAAGCGTAACCCACCCGCAGAGGTGGCACCAGGTACGACAATCAATAAGTGGCTTCCCATCGAGGCGATGGTGCTGTTGATATTGGCCTGAGCGCCTTGTCCTATCGATAACATCAAGACCACTGCAGCGACACCAATAATCATGCCAAGCATGGTAAGGCCGGTACGCAAGCGATTAAGCCGCAGCGCACGAAAAGCCTCGCCGATAATGATCAGCAAATTCATGGTCTAATGAACGGATTGGGTTTCATCATGGACAATACGACCATCCTTCAATCGAATGAGACGATTAGCGTAAGCTGCGATATCGTCTTCATGCGTCACCAAAATAACGGTTATCCCTTGATTATCGTTCAGTTGCTTGAACAAGGTCATGATTTCCTGGCTGGTTTGCGTATCAAGATTGCCGGTTGGCTCGTCAGCGAGGATAAGTCGTGGCTGATTAACCAACGCCCGGCTGATCGCCACGCGCTGTTGCTGTCCACCGGATAGTTGATTGGGGTAATGCAGCGTAAATTGACCCAGGCCGGTTTGCTGTAATAAGGATAAGGCATGCTTGCGGCTTTCATGACGGCTCATGCCTGAATACAGTAAGGGTGTAGCCACATTGTCGAGAGCAGTCATGCGTTTGAGTAAATTAAAACCCTGAAATACAAAACCAATGCTGCGATTACGCACACGCGCCAATTCGTCATTGGAAAGGGCAGCCACATTGTGGCCAGCTAACCAATAATTGCCACTCGTCGGTGTATCAAGACAACCCAGAATATTCATCAATGTGGATTTGCCCGAGCCAGACTGGCCCATGATGGCAATAAACTCTCCCGGATAAATTTCAAGATTGATATCGAATAACACCGGATGACTGACCGGTTTATTTCCGCGATTGTCCAAATAATACGCTTTGCACAAATCCTCTATTCGAATCAGCGGTTGTTTAGGCGGGTTATCCGTGCTCAACATTAAAACATCCTCAATCTGAAATTGCTCGCAGATGACTGCGTTTGTTTTTGACTCGAGGCATCACTGATAATCAAGGCATCGCCTTCCTTGAGATCACCTGAGATAATCTCAGTGAAATTTCCATCCGTGATTCCGGTTGTGACATTTATCGGTGCAGGTAGTTTGTTATCGAGGCGGTAGAGAAGCGACTGATTAGGCTGCCTGACAGGGGGAGGGGATTTTTCATCGCTTGGCTTGTAACGAAGTGCTGCAGCCGGTACCCTGAGGACCGCATGTTTCTGATTGACAATGAAACGAACATTCGCTGTCATGCCCGGTAATAGCGTGCCATCATCGTTGATGACTGTCGCGACCACATTGTAGGTGACAACATTTTCTTGAATCGTCGGGTTTAATCGTATTTGCTTAACAAGTGCGGTGAATTCTTGCTCCTGAAAGGCATCTACCGTAAATGTGATTTCTTGATCAGCATGTATCTGCCCGATGTCAGCTTCGGCAACGCTGATATGTATTTGCATCTGACGGAGATCACGCGCAATCTGGAACAGTATGGGTGTCTGGAAACTCGCCGCAACGGTTTGACCTACATTCACATCACGTGCGACGACCACTCCGGAAATGGGTGATCGAATGACACTATAATTCAGGTTAGCGCGATCACGTTCCACGTTGGCTTTACTGATCGCTAGCTGGGCGTGCGCAATATCTAGTTGTTGTTCGATTTCGTCCAGCGCTTCATTGGAAATGAATCCTTTCTGTAACAGCGTGCGACCCCGGGTGGCTTTGCTAATCGCATTCTTTAAGGTAGCCTGAGCGCTCTTAAAGTTCGCTTCAGATTGGTTTAATTGTGCTTTGAGTAGAGCGGGATCAAGTTCTGCCAATATTTGACCTGTTTTTACTTCGTCATTGAAATCTACATAGATTCTGGACACAGTGCCGGATACTTGTGTGCCTACATTGACGAGTTCAAGCGGGGTCAGCGTGCCATTAGCTGAAATAATCTGAACAATATTCCCGCGATCGACTATTCTCGTTCGGTATTCTTCTTTTCCGGATTCTGTTTCTTTATATGTATAGCCGTAAATAGCGCCTGATATCAGGATGATTAACAGAATGACCGATTTGGTTTTGAGATTAGAACGTATCATCAGGAACGAATGAAATAAAATTTGAGTAATGGAAATGATTAAGCAGGCAGTCTACTAGACTGATGGCAATGAGTGTAACTTGAGGAAAATATAATGGAGAACGCTACTTTTTCTCATTGGCGGCTACGTATTCCTTGAGTTGTCGTAAGCGTGCTTCTACACTGGATAATTGGTAGAAATTACCATTATCCATGCGTAAAGCAATTTCTAATTGCTCGATTGCCGCGTGATATTTTCCTTCCTGGATATAGATTTCTGCCTGGGCACGATGCTGGAGCATATGGTTCCCAAGCGCGGCGTGACATTGTGCCTCGAGCCGATAAAGGTTGATATCATCGTGAATAATTTGAGATTGTTTATTAATGTAGTCGAGCGCCGCTTGCGCACTTTTGTGATTAAGCAGTGCGGCTATGTAATCGTAAACGAGTGCACGGTGTTGTGGATAGGCACGCAGCGCTGCTTGGTAAATTTTGAATGCGTCTGTGACTTGTTTGTTGGCAAGTTTAACGCGTGCGGCAAGTGTTTCAATCATGGCGCCTGACTGCAAATACTCACTCTCAATGACAACGGGCTTGCCCAAGCGGTGATTTCTCAGCACGCTGCTCGATTCATCGGATTGCATGACCCGATACAACTCACCTAATTCCCTATCCGCACGTTGATATCGCTTGTCGCGTAACAGCGCATAAATCAGTCCATAGCGTTCGGCAATTTCATTTGCATACCGCTTATCCTGTATACGCGAATCGAATTCGATCACTGTATCCGCAGTATTGCCCTGTAAAGCCTTCAGCTTGGCCTTGACTAAATGAAAATCAAGACTGTCAGGTACCTGACGATAGGACAGTTCCCGGGTGCGATTTTGTATATCCGCGATACGCTCATAGGTCAGCGGATGCGTTCTCAAGTAAGAAGGCGCGCCATTCTCATAATATCGCCCGGCATTTTGCAAACGCTCAAAAAAGGCTGACATGCCATGCGGATCAAACCCTGCTTTGTGCAATATTTGAAAGCCGATCCGATCGGCTTCCTTCTCGTGTTTGCGTGTGAAATTTAACTGAGATTGGATGGCGCCAGCTTGGGCAGTGGCCAGCACGGCTTGCCCTGCATGGGGATTGGAACGTGACGCAAGAATCGCCAGCGCGAGTGCAGCGATAGACGTGATGAGGCCGATGTGTTGTTGCCCGGAAATCATTCTTGCAAGATGTTTCTGGGTAACATGCGCAATCTCATGCGCCATCACGCCTGCTAATTCAGATTCACTTCGTGCCGCGATAATGAGTCCACTGTTAAAACCCATAAATCCGCCGGGTAGTGCAAATGCATTGATGGAGGGATCTTGCAAGGCAAAAAACTCGAATGATTGATCGGGTTGGGCTTCATTTGACGATGAGATCAGTCGATTGCCTAAGTTATTGAGATAGCCTGCTATTTCAGCATCATTCAAATAACTGGGATCTGCGCGAATTTGACGCATGATCTGCAATCCGATCTGCCGTTCCTGGCGGGGCGTAATGGTGGCTTGGGATACATC
>CAYNXU010000170.1:0-4246 GCA_964401225.1 uncultured Nitrosomonas sp. | reverse complement strand
CACTCGCTCAGCTTTTGTGAATTTGCACCATGGTGTGATAGTAACTTCAATAGCTTCGTCACAAAGGTTATAGCCGCGCACGAGCCAACCACGGCCGTCATCACTCTCTTTCACCGCGCTGACCAGAAAAGAGGGATGGTCTATATCCACAAAGGAACCTCCGGCAGGAAGTACACCGCTGTGTATGTCTGTTGAAATAGCGCGCAAGGGTGCATCAAAACTCCATGCCTGCTGAAAATTGTTCTGATTCAGAATAATTGAGTAATAAAAATCCCATACACCAGGCATTTGCGCTTTAGGTGTTTCAAGGAAAGGACCAGCGTGTCCAACGCGCGTGGATAAATCATCGCGTGACAGCCAACCGATACAACGCAGGAGGGTGATGGCAATTTCATGATGCGAGGTTACTTCCACCTCGGGCAAGCCGTGGTTAGCGATGGTCATATCAGCGAGCGCGGTGAATGCACGTTGATGAGTTTCGGAGCGCGGTTCCTCCACCCACGTTGAGTCATGAAAAGGAATGCCAAATTTTCGTTTAACGATTTCAAAGTGTCCGTCATGTTGTGCAAAATCGATATTTTCAGCACAGACAGGAAAATGCACCCGCAGACGATGGTCTTTGGCAACATTATGCACCTGCGTATGAATATCCACCCGCGGAATTCCGTTTGTAAACGTGAGCGAAGTCGTAATAGGAAGTTTCACCATCTCACTTGCTCGTGACCTCCTATCCATACTTAAACCCGCGGGAACACTCAACATAAAAGAGACGACCATAACCTGTTGAACAGCATCGCGCACAATGCTCACATCATGCAAAGCGGGCAGATTCTGTACACTGTCCTCAGCAGGTGGAGAGAAATTGTATTCGTCACCGCAGTCGCCATTATCTACAAAACGGTTCAAACCGTGATATCTCTTTCCTGTTGTCTTGTCAGTAACTGTAAATGTTCGATCACTCAATTCTAATTCAACGGTAAAGAGCGTATTTTCAATTACATAGGGAGGAGGAAGCTTTCGACCAGAATGGTGCGTTAAGAGTTTTTGTACGAAAGGTAAAGAAGCCAGTGGAGCAAGTACACGCATAACCGGTGAAACTTTGATTTGAGGGGAGTCATTTTCTTTTGCGCGAAGGTAGAAAGTCTTCCACCCAAAAGCCGGGACATCGTTCGCTACCAAGGTGATGCGAGCAAATTGTGGTGAACGCGCCTGGATATGAAAGGTTTCTATACTGGAATCATTGATGTATCCCTTAAGTGTCTGCACGCCAGCATTCCATACATCCACATTGGGTGGCACATTCTCAGCAACTATGACTAAAACGCTTACAGTCGCGCCATTCCGCTCAAGATACATATCCTGCACGATCAGGTTACCAACGCGTCCTTCATGCACCAATCCTAGCAACCTACCCAGTCTTTCTCGCGACACACACACATTGGTCAAATTCCTTGTCTTCCCACTGGCGGATTGGTGGGGTACGGTATTCCCCGCTTCGTCAACGATCTCGAAATCGCTGATGTACGCTGGCAGGTCAATGCTTGCACTGACCACATCGGTGCGGGAAAAAGAGAGTGGATTAAAAACTATAAGGGCGGATAGATTAGGATTAATGGATGATGATGCATGGTCGGTGTTTATTACAAATGCCAGCGCTTCGAGACTTTGTTTTATGATCTCTTCCCCCATTTGTTCCACCTGATCGAAGCGCACTTCCATCTCGTCGTGAACCTGATCAATAGAACAACCGCATATAGAATCATGGGGATGGCATTCTATCAACAGTCGCCACGCCTGACGGACAATGGCTGCGGGTTTGTTAACTGTCGTCATGAGTGAAGCGAATAAGCTAAATGGTTCAGCCCATTTCTCCAGCAAATGCTCGCAGGTGTGATTGCGTTGTTTGATTCCCATCCGCGTGGATAAAACGCCAGGCAATAGATGCGAACGTTTGCAGGAGCGCAATTCGCCGACAACAACAGGGATTTCCAATTCTCGATCGGCGATTTCAGCCTGAATTTCCTTGAGATAGGCAGGCAAGGTCGAATGAATAACGCAATATTCTTTGAGATATTCATTCGCGGTTTGAATGGCTTTGGCTGTGTTAACCGGAGGTTCCATGTGATCTGAGCCATACATCACCAGCAAATGCGAGGTAGCGGAATGCAGTGCAAGCGAATCCGCAGTGTGTTTGACTTGCTCAATGAACTGGGTTGGATTATCTGCGTTAAGACCTGCGCCATTGCTGTAAGAGTCGCGAAGATACATCATCAGCACACGCGAACCATCCGGGGATTGCCACCAGCATTCGACAGGCTGATCATCCAATCCGCGCCACAGACAGGCGCTATCAATGCCAAATCCGCGCAAGATTTGCGGCATTTGTCCGATATGGCCGAAGGAATCGGGCATGTAACCGATCATCATTTTTTTGCCAAACTTGCGCGCCTCGCGATCACCAATCAATAGGTTGCGAATATGCGCTTCGGGGCTAACGAGAAACATATCGGGCAGGATATGCCAAGGACCGATCAATAGGCGTCCACTACCGACATGTTCCTTCAGAATATCTACTGCTTCGGGTCGAATGAGCAGATAATCATCAAGCACAATTGTCTGCCCATCAAGCATGAAGTATCGGTAACCGGGGTCCCTAGCAAGGATGTCAAGCAAGCCGTCCACGAGGTGAACGAGACGCAAGCGAAATTGCTGAAAGGTGCAATACCACTCGCGATCCCAATGGGTATGGGAGATGACATGAATTGTTTTCATTTCAATCACCTTTTCACTGATCAAACTCCATGCTTCTTCCATGATGACGAGGAAAAGGGCGATCAGCAAGGGATTTTTTCAACTGGCTCGGCCGCACCCCAAGCGTGTTTGATTTAATCTCCATGATGAGTTTGCTTTGCAAGATTGTTTGCGGCAACGAACCAAGCGGAACATATCAAGGATGACGCTATTGGTCCCATAGCGAATTAAAATGCGCTTTTACCCCAAAATATAGGCTAATATTTATTTGAAAATAAACACAAAGAAGCATCATCACCGGGAGAAGAAAATGAAGGACCGAAGACATCCTGACAAAATCATCGCTTTTGTGATGGCGGGAGGAGAGGGTAAACGCTTAAATCCGTTATCCGCGGGTCGCTGCAAACCCGCTGTTCCATTTGGCGCACGTTATCGGATTGTTGATTTCGTGTTAAGCAACCTGATCAATTCCGGAATAAATTCTGTTTACCTATTAGTCCAGTATAAAGCGCAAGAACTCATTGAACACATCCGCAAGGCCTGGGTGATTTCCCCCTTGCTGCCAAGCCAGTTTGTCACGGTGGTACCCCCAGAAATGCACAAAGAAACCCTGCAATTCAAGGGTACCGCAGATGCTGTTTATCAAAGCCTCAGACTGATCGAATTACATCAGCCCGATATCGTCGCCGTGTTTGGTGCAGATCACATCTATCGGATGGATATCAACCAAATGGTATGGTTCCACAGAGATCATCATGCGGATGTGACTATCGCAGCCTTACCGGTCCCCTTGGATCAAGCATCGAGCTTCGGCATTATTGGCACTGATGCGGATGGAAAAGTAAGTGAGTTTCAAGAAAAACCCCAATTCCCTAAACCTATGCCATCCGATCCTAGCCGAGCTTATGCTTCCATGGGAAATTATCTCTTCAATACCGACGTGTTAGTGGAAGCATTGCGCGAGGCACACCGTCTTGGCGAGACTGATTTCGGCAATCATGTATTACCACGTTTAATCGCCAACCGACGTTTATATGCCTATGACTTTTCTGACAATGAAATACCCGGCATCAAACCTTACGAGGAAGTCGGTTATTGGCGTGATGTCGGCACTATTGACGCCTATTTCGACGCGCATAAAGATGTATTGGGCGAGAATCCCCGTTTCGACGCATTTAATCCCCAATGGCCCATCTTTTCCAGTAACTATCAAGGTCCGGTGGCAAGGATCCTGGGTGGCGACATTGAGAATAGCTTGTTCGGTGCAGCCTGTATTACTCACAAAAGAACACGTATTCATAACTGTATCGTGCGCCGCGAAGCCGTAGTAGAAGAAGGCGCCGAACTGGAGGATTGCATCATCATGGATTATGTCCGAATAGGCCGTAATGCCCGGCTACGGCGCGTCATCGTCGATCGACATAACATCATCGAAGCCAATACACAACTTGGTTTCGATCGTGAAGCGGATAGCCAGAAGTATGACGTCACACCC
>CAYNXU010000169.1:0-4253 GCA_964401225.1 uncultured Nitrosomonas sp. | reverse complement strand
AATACAATATTTTTATATTATATATAATCAATTACTTATATTTGTTTCTTGAAAGAGGTGCCCTTAATACATAATTCTCTACGAATGATCTCGGTTATCTAAATGCTGGGTTTAGCAGCTGTTGAAAAAACCTATTTGAGGCAGCTTATGGCTGTTCACTGCCCTTTGCTTGCGTTGCCTGATTTTGTTTTGCCCTGCATTCGGCGGTCGCGAATAAGTTTTTCAACGGTTTTCAACGATTTGGTAAGTGTTTTCTTTTGTTGCGTAGTAGTAATGAACTAACTGGTCATTGCCTTAGAAAGATAGCTTGTTTGACTGTCAGCGATAGGAAGTGACAAATAAATAGTGTTCGTATAATATTGAACTGTGTTCAATAATTATTTTGTTCGATGTCACTATCTGCCTCCCATTCAACGCAAAACCGGCGCGCAAGAAAGCGCGATCGTATGCTTGATCACCTTGCTACAAAGGCTTTCCACCTGTTTGAAGCTTATGGCTATGATGCGGTGACGATGGAGCGAATCGCGCAGGTAGCCGATGTTGCAAAGGGGACGCTTTACAACCATTTTCCGGTCAAGGAAGCATTGCTTGCGCACCTGTTTCACAATGAACTTGCTGAAGGCATTGTTCAGCTTCAAGAGACTCTCGATGCCCAGAGAGGTATCGAAGCAAAGTTGCGTTATTTGCTAAATTCCTCGGCAGACTGGTGTGCGACACGTCGTATTTATCTACCGCATTATTTCCGGTTTCGTTTCATGTATACGCGCGCGTTAAGTGATTCTTTTAGCCTGGAAGTTGCTCGAAGCGGTATCGATCAGATATACGAATTACTGATCACTGCAGGTCAGGCAGCAGGCGAACTGCGACAGGATATCCCGGCATCCCAGCTAACGACATTGTTTCAGCACTTGCACCTGGGCGCACTGATGCGCTGGCTGGATCTACCAGATCTAAATCTGCATGAGGAATTCGATGCCATCGTCACGCTATTTATTCATGGTGCAGGCAACCCGCTGACAAAACGAGAAAACAATGAGCATCCTCATACTTGATTGGGTAGCTGCATCTGAGGCAGGCCCAGTCTCGGCAGGCGGCAAAGGTTGGCAGCTTGGACGTATGGCTCAGTTGGGCGTGCCGGTACCGGATGGATTCGTGATTGCTGCCTCGGCAAGCAAATATCGCACACAAGGAGATGCTGTATCGGAACCAGTGTTAGATGCTGTTAGTAATGAATTAACACGCCGAGGATGGCAAGATCGTTATTTAGTAGTTCGCTCATCTGCGCCATTAGAAGATTCAGAAAAAACCTCCTTTGCTGGTATTCATCATTCCAGTTTGAACGTGATGGGCATTGCAAGACTTTCAGAAGCGATCCAAACGGTATGGGATTCTGTATGGACACCTCAGGCCATTGCCTACAGGTATCGTCTCGGGTTAAATCATGACAATCTGACCATGGCGGTTGTCATCATGCCACTTATTCCGGCCATCGTTGCTGGTATTGCGTTCACCTGTGATCCCATCTCTGGGCGGGATAACCAATTACTTATCAGTGCACACTGGGGTCTCGGTGAAGCGTTGGTGGGTGGTAAAGCAGAAGGTGATGAATACCGACTTCAAGAAAGCTACATCGATGATAGCTTGAGCCTCATCGATTGTCGCCTTGGGACAAAGAAGCTCGTTGCCCGGCCAGCGGAATCGGGTGGTACTCAGCTATCTGAGACCTCCAGGGAAATCGCTCAACAATTTGCTCTGACGCCCGCGCAAGCTATCGAAATAGGCTTGTTGGCACGCGATGCAGCTTATGCACTGGATTATGCATGCGCCCGTTATGACATTGAGTGGGTTTGGGATGGAAACCAATTCTGGATTGTCCAAGCGCGTCCTGCAACTGCAGTGAGTCGAAATACTTACGCTATGCTTAAACATCAGCCTACTTACTGGTCACGGGGTAATACCCGCGAAGTGTTGCCTGATCCACTATCACCGCTCGACTGGGGAATCTACCGAACGATGGTGAACCGCATGTTGACTCGTAGCTATGAGTTGGGAGGTTATCCAGTCTTGCCGGGTGTGCAGCGGGCTCGCTTGTTTCATGGCCGCCTCTTTCTCGATGCGTCAGTGATGCAATGGGAAGGGTTCGATGCTTTTGGTCTCCCGCCTAAGGCAATGAACAGTTTGATGGGGGGGCATCAGCCTGAAATAAAAATTCCTTGTTTGACTTGGCAGCAACGCTTGCGACAGACTTTTCGCATCATTCGCTACCTTAAGCGATCGGCCTGTCTTCGCCGTAAGGCGGATGAAATCATAAAAGAAGCGCAGGAGCAGGCGAGAGCGTGGCGAAACGAGATGTTGCCAAGCGACAATAGGCAACTCATTCAGCGCTTGCGTCAGCAATTTACCATCATGCGGGGCTTGGATGGACTATTCTTCCTTCAGGGTTCAGGAGGTGGAGCGCTATTCAATCTGCTTGAACTGATTGAAAAGTATTGCCCCGGTGAGGGACATGCCCTGGCTGCTGCGTTGCTGGCAGAGAGTGACCCCAGCACAACCGCGATGCAAGGTTACGAATTAATGACACTTGCTGGTATTGCCGCCAATGACCCGGCAGCACTGGCGTGGCTACGCAATTGCAATCGAATTGGATCGGAATGGAATCAACATTTGCCTGAGTGTAGCCCCTTCAGGACAGCATTTGCGGATTTTCTGGAGCGCTATGGTCATCGTGCTATTGCCGAAAGCTATTTCAGAAATACGCGCTGGCGAGAGCAGCCTGATTATCTGTTGGATGCGGTGTTGGGTTTAATGGGAACCGAGATCAATTCAGTTCGTGTTCGTCAGCAGCGCGTTGCGCAGAATGCTTGGCAGCAAATTCGTCAGTGCATACCCATCTGGGTAAGACCGCTGCTTCGCCACTGGATTAAGGCGGCCGGGGTAGAGTCTAATCATCGAGAAGCTGCACGTAGCGCACTCATTGCGTATCTGGAAGCCATCCGCCTGAGCGTGCTCGAGCTGGGTAAGCGATTGACCGGGCCGAGTGGTCTGGATAGGGTGGAGGATATCTTTAATCTGACTGCTCAGGAAATTTTAGCGCTGGGAGAAGGTCGACTGCCAGCACACTATGCTGCAAGGCGTGCAACTGCACGCCACCAGATCATGACAGCATGGATGGCCGAACAGGAACCTGATGTCATCGTTGAAAGTGATAGCTGTGTAGATACCTTGACGATCTCCGATACCCAACACAATATCAGTACAGGAGATGGATGGCTGGGTACGCCCGTCGGGGCGGGCTATGCAAAGAGCCGTGTCTGTATCGCAACTACTCCCAGCGCTGGTCATGCTATGAACCAGGGAGATATTTTGGCAGCACCATCTACAGATCCCGCCTGGACTCCGCTATTTTTGAAGGCCAGTGGCCTGGTGATGGAAACTGGAGGCTATCTTTCTCATGGGGCGATCGTAGCGCGGGAATTTGGCATTCCTGCAGTCGTGAATATACCTGGGGTACTCAAACAGCTTGAAGCGGGAGAAGTCATTGAAGTTGATGGCAATCGTGGAAGGGTAAGGCGAGTGAGGGATTGATATAATTGCTGCGTAAAACTGATTCTGTCATTCCCATGTAGGCGGAAACTCCAGGAAATGAATAGAAAGTTATTTTTAACAAAATTAAAAATTAGCGCGCTGGATGTCCATTTTGTTTAGCGAGATGATTAATTCAAAAGCTGGTTAAGCAATATTAAATGCTAGTTTCTGCAAGAATACCATTTTGATGGACGATGAAAATCAACTACCATGCATAAGATAGACACGGTTGCATGATAATCTAACAAGTTCTTTATCCTTAACTTTCAGCAATCCTATGCCATCAAAACTCTTATTTCTTCCCGGTGCTTCGGGTAATGCGCAGTTCTGGCTGCCTGTCGCAAATTTACTTACCTATCCTGCGGAAAAAGTTTACTTAAAATGGCCGGGTTTTGGTCCTGTCCCGCCCGATCCCAAAGTGAATAGCATGCAGGCTCTTGTCGACTTGGTCGTGGCTGAAATTGATCAACCTGTTGCGGTTATTGCCCAGTCGATGGGCGGGGTGATGGCTGTTCAGGCAGTACTCGAAAAATCTGAATTCGTTACCCACCTGGTGCTGGCGGTTACTTCGGGAGGAATGGATTTGGAAAGCTTCGGTGCGCAGGATTGGCGGCCATTGATCCATGCGGCTAATCCATCCTTCCCCCGCTGGTTTTCTGATTATGATG
>CAYNXU010000168.1:0-4280 GCA_964401225.1 uncultured Nitrosomonas sp. | reverse complement strand
GATCATCATCCTGTAGCGATATAAATTTCACTTCTTCATCCTGTGGTGTCACTGAATCAGAAGATGCCTTGATCTCTTCCGAAAAATCTAAACTGAATGGTATCCCCTTTTCACCGTGAGAAGCACTCTCATTATCAGTCTGCTCCGCCTCAAGATCTAAAGTAAATTCAAGATCGGGGACAGATTCATTATTGACTATAGGCATTTCAGGCTCATCATTCGCACGATCATAACCTGTCGAAGTATCTGAAAAATCAGTTGTATTTTTTAGCTCGTTGCTCTCATGATCTGCCTCGTCAACGCGATCCATCAACTGATCGGACCTACTATCAGACCCACTGCTGGCGGATTCACTATCAGAATTAGTATTCTGATCGGCAACCAGGTTCTCATTGATATTTTTGCCAAAAAAGAAGCCAGATGCTGATTCAGACAGATTACCTTTCGGTTCTTCTGATTTAAAAAATTTAGCATCTTCAGCAGATCCAAGCACAGACTCTTTTTTCTTGGCCAGAGTATTATCACTTAGGATCATCGTCTCCGTTGGCACTAATTTTGCACTACCAGCAGAAGCCGTCGTATTGCCTTTGGGAGTTTCTTCATAATCGAAGATATCATCCATTTCATCATTTCCCTCTTTTCTTCGGCGAAGAAAAGTGAGGCCCAACCACCCCGTAAGCAAAACAGCAAGCACCGCTCCCACCAATACCAGATTATCTGTAATAAAGCCTATAACTTGATCTAGCAGAGCGCTTTCAATCGGTTCGGAAGAATCCGCTAGAGAAGCTCCCTGATTCACAGCCTGTTCTACAATAACAGATTGGGCTGGCATGATCACTTCAGGATTTTCAGCCTGGCCCCTTTCATCTGCTGTTGGCAAATCCTTTGAATCTCCGGGAGTTGCTTCAATTTCATCGGACACAGAGGCCGACGGCAGCGCTGAATCCAATTGTGCGGGAGGCTGTTTTGCTTGGATTTGAGCACCCGTCATTCCCGTGCCTTTAATCTCGAGCAAGCGTTGAAGTCTTTCAATATTCTGCTCCAACAGGGTAACCCGTTCATTGGCCTCGCTCAATGCGCGTTCTTTAGCGATAGCATCCTCTTCCATCATGCGTAAATAGTCTTGGCTAGTAACGGCTTTCTCCCCATCAGAATTATTACTCGCCTGGAGACCTTCAAATGACTCACCTTTTGAAAGTATTAATACTTCCTCCGAGGGTTCATTCTTGATTACAGGGCTTTCTTCTTCAATAGTTGTCGTTATCCTTCCCGCCGCAGATTGCTGTGATTCTGTCTTTGACAATGAGCCTGTTGCTGCCTCAGCTACTCTTAGACGATAAGCATGCCAGTTTGCAGTTTGCGCCTTGATTTCTTGATTTGCCTCTCTTTGACTGATCGCCAAAATCTCATTCTGGTTGGGAATACGTAAAATTACCCCCACTTTCAGCAGATTCATATTTTTTTCAAAAAAAGCATTTTGATTTGCTTGATAGAGGGCAACCAACATTCGATTAAGATCACCCCCCTCAGGAGAAATGTGTCTAGCGATTTTTGTCAGCGTATCGCCTTGCACCACTGGCCCGTAGGTGCTTGATTCTTGTTTATAGGCAGGCACTCCATTCGTTCTAGAATTCTGATTAACACCGGCTTGAGATTGGATGACTCCACTTACTTGCGGAGTAGTTTGCAGTGCATTGGACACTTGTTGCGCAACAGGCGTAGCCAACTCCACGATGGGTGTTTCTGCCGGATCCAGCAAAACGGTATATTCGCGCAATAAACGCCCTGATGATCCATCTAGCTCTATCAGTAAATTTACGAAAGGTTCATTGATCGAGTGCGGTGAGGTGATTTGAATATAAGGTTGACCATTGATGCGCTTCTCTACCGAAACCACTAATGATGAATGATAAGGTGCATAAGCCATTCCGGCCTGATGAAAAGATTCAGATGAGGCTACACGCGCTGCCAAAGACGGTATTTCATCTTCCATCACAGAAACCAGCTCAATCTCTGCTTTAAGGGGTTGCCCCAGAGAAGAACCCAGGGTTAATTTTCCCAGACCAGCTGCATAAACCAGCCATGGCGTCATCAACAAAATGATTAGCCAACAGGCTCTAAAATAAATCTTATTCACGGAAATGTCCTCGCAATTCTTAGCATAGAATGCATGCTAACACCGACTCTACTTACAAAAAAAAAGAATACACCAGGTAACTTGAGTCAATTCAAGCAATCCAGATAATCAGGGAATTGAAAACAATATCTTTCTCTTTGAGGGCGCCTCTAAAAATTCAGAGTTTTAAACAAGACGAGGCACGAGCAAAAATGGTGACGTAGCACACAGGTGATATGTAAGGAAACATTTTTTGCGAATAGCAAAGTGTTGTAACAAAATTTGGATTTTTAGAGATGCCCGAAAGAAAATTATATTAATGCTCGATTAAGATTCTTAGCATTCTTCGCAATGGTTCTGCAGCGCCCCAGAGAAGCTGATCACCTACTGTAAACGCAGACAGATACTCGCCCCCCATATTGAGCTTACGCAGTCGCCCAACATGGACATCCAGCTTACCGTTGACAGCAACCGGTGTTAACTCTTTTGTCGTCCTTTCCCGCTCATTAGGAATCACGCGCACCCAAGCGTTTGATTGCGCAATAACATCTTCAATTTCATCCAGGGGAATGTCTTGCTTGAGCTTGATCGTCAGCGCCTGACTATGGCAACGCATAGCACCCACACGCACACAAATACCATCAACCGGCACAGGTTTGCCGGTTTGACCTAGAATTTTATTTGTCTCAGCCTGACCTTTCCATTCTTCACGGCTCTGTCCATGAGCAACTTCCTTATCGATCCACGGGATCAAGCTGCCTGCAAGTGGCACACCGAAATTCTCAACAGGAAAACTTTTGTCACGTAATTTCTCAGCAACTTCACGGTCGATATCCAGAATGCTTGAAGCTGGATCATTCAACAAACCTTCTGCAACACGATGCGTTTCACCCATCTGCTGAAGCAATTCCCGCATGTTCTGCGCCCCTGCACCCGAGGCAGCCTGGTAAGTCATGGCATTCATCCATTCCACCATGTTTTTTTCAAATAACCCCCCCACTGCCATCAGCATCAAACTTACGGTACAGTTACCACCAATATAATTCCTCACACCATCATGCAACGCCTGCTCGATAACGGGCATGTTGACAGGATCAAGAATGATGACAGCATCATCTTCCATTCTAAGGGCTGATGCCGCATCGATCCAATAACCTTTCCAGCCAGATTTACGAAGCTTGCCGAAAATCTCATTAGTATAATCACCCCCTTGGCAAGAAATGATGACATGCATTTTTTTGAGTTCTGCAATATCGTATGCATCCTGAAGGGGCGGGATATCTATACCGATATCCGGTCCTTTACCGCCTTTCTGAGAAGTTGTGAAAAACACCGGCTCTACTAATGAAAAATCATCTTCCTCACGCATACGCTGCATGAGTACAGAACCTACCATACCCCGCCAACCTACAAAGCCTACTTGTTTCATTTAGTTTTCTTTAACCTTTAGCTGAATAATTTTGACTATTTAATTTAAGGTAATTTTTGGCTATCTATAAAATGGTGATCAATTAACTGGATTACAAGCTGTAGCCTATATTCAAAAATAAAGCGATTATTGCTACCGCGACTTGCCACACCTATCGCAGGTTTATAAATTTGCCAGCACAGCATCACCCATCTCTATCGTACCAACCTTTCTCATGCCGGACTCGCAAATATCATTGGTACGAAAGCCTTGTGCCAAGACCTTCCTAACCGCATTCTCAATACGCAAGGCGGCCTCTTCCAGCGCAAAAGAGTAACGTAACATCATTGCTACGGAGAGAATCGTTGCGAGGGGATTTGCGATATTTTTGCCTGCAATATCCGGTGCTGAACCATGAATTGGCTCATACAACCCTTTGTTTTGATCGTCTAGTGATGCAGAAGGCAACATACCAATCGAACCCGTCAACATAGATGCCTCATCGGACAAGATGTCGCCAAACATGTTCCCGGTTACGATCACATCAAATTGCCTGGGATCACGTACCAATTGCATGGCCGCATTATCCACCAACATATGGGAAAGGTTTACATCCGGATACTCTGCGGCTGTTTCGGTAACCACATCCCGCCACAATTGCGTACACTCCAGAACATTCATTTTATCCACTGAACATAACCGCCCCTTCCGTTTACGTGCCGCTTGAAAAGCGACATGTGCAATTCGGCGTATTTC
>CAYNXU010000167.1:0-4325 GCA_964401225.1 uncultured Nitrosomonas sp. | reverse complement strand
CTGAGCCATACCATGAGGCTATCCCTCGTTCCGTATACCCTGCTGCGGAAGTCATGGGGTAGTAAGTTTTGCCCCGTACTTTATAGGGTTTATTGTATGGCGCGGCTGGTTGTGCTCGGGAGACTGATGGCGTGGGAGGTTTGATGGGGGCAGAACAACCGCTGAATAAGAAAATAATCAGCAATATCAAGATGCCCGTAATTCTTATGGAGGGGAATGTGCTGGCTGTTCGCAATTCAAATAGCAGAGCTATACTTTTCTGCACAGAGGGTTTGGATGTCATTTCAAGGCAGCAGGTTTTTGGCTCAATCATTGTCGTAATAATCTTTACTATCGGTTCAATAAAGTTTGTGAACAGCAATTTAACAGGTCATTGAAAAACGTATCTGAGGCAGTCGATGCAAGGCAAAAACAGGCGACGCAAGCAAAGCGCAGCGAACAGCTATGAAGCCGACCCGTAGGGTGTAAGGTGCTAGCGCCGAGTAAAAAGCGGAGTTTATGTCTAATAAGAGCATTTTGAGCCTGTTTTTAATACCGCAGCGACAATGCAGATAGTTTTTAAACAGCTTGTTAATCCGATTTCTTTATGAATAGGTATACATCCTCAGTTAACTATTGATTACAAGGAAAGATTTTGCTCAGAAAGTAAAACATCTCTGTTAGTCAAAGCCCTACGTGACATTACGCTCATTTATGAACTATATTTGAGATGATCATCTTGAGCGGAATCAAACTCGATTCAGACTGAGCAAATTTGATTATCTATACTCCATGTTTAAGAATTGCTTTACATATACTCATCGCACTTCAAAATCTGGCATCAATGTCATCTCTCACTGATCTGGATGAAGAATGATAAAAATCAAATTCTGGAGTGCAACGAGCATATCCACATAATTCGTTTATTATCTGGTGCATTGTAATAATGCTCATTTTAATATAATAGCAATAGTTTCTTGGATGACCAAATAGGATATACCTGGAAGCTCTCAGCAAACGGCTTAAAGGGCTCCGGATAAATCGTTTCGGAATTTGTTGTCTAAGAAATGAGCAAAGTGATTAATTTTTCGATGAGGCAAGAAGACATCATGCCAACACCTACCACATCAAGCGGGGTAGTTTCGGTTAAGTTGACTGGCGATATCAGAATTGATGCGCTCATGTTTGGTAAGCGCTGGGTAAATTCAGTGATTACTTATAGTTTTCCTGATAACGATTCTTCCTGGTCGACTTTTAACTTAACAGGTTATGGTCCCAGCAGTGGGGATGGAGAGCCATGGAGTGCGGCCTTTGCACCGCTTTCGCCATCCAATCAAACTTACTTTAATACTGCCTTGCAACACTGGGCGAATGTTGCAGCGTTACAGTTTAGTCTGGTTGCGGAATCACAATCTACCGTCGGAGATATTCGTGCTGCCTATAGCACAGTGCCTGATTTGGCTGATGCAGAAGCTTGGACATATTTACCCACGGGTATTGCAGCCGGGGGGGATATTTGGTTTAACAGGACAAGTAATACTGCCAAGGTAGAATGGACACTGGGTAGCTATTCCTTTCTGACGGCAATACATGAGATTGGCCATGCATTGGGCTTGATGCATCCCTTTGAGAATTGGCTATTCCCCTTATCGCTGGATATGATGTCCTTCACCATTATGAGTTATTCAGCCATCGCGGGAAATCAAAACTCTTTTTTAACTTTTTATCCCACGACACCCATGCCCTTGGATATCCTGGCGATTCAGCATATGTATGGCGTGAACACGGCATATCATCATGAGGATAATCATTATTACTATGATGATTCTTCGACATACCATGAAACGATCTGGGATAGTGGTGGCAGTGACTGGATTGAGTATGGTGGTCAACAAGCTGTGGTTATTGATTTAAGGGAAGGACAAGGATCGTTTATAGGTACCCCGGTGCTAGCCTTTGATAGCATCAATGAATATGAAGTACCCAATGTCTGGATTGCTTTTGGTGCATTGATCGAGCATGCCCGAGGCGGGCAGAATGATGATCTGTTGATCGGTAACGTTCATGACAACATCCTGATAGGGGGAGAGGGTCGTGATACCTTGGCTGGCTTAGAAGGAAATGATTATTTGTACGGGGAAGGAGGGATTGATACTGCGTTTTATTTAGGGATACGGGCTCATTATGGGGTGAATAATACCGCGGAAGGATTTTCGGTGATTGACCAAGTTGGGGTAGAGGGGCACGATAGCCTCATAACCATAGAACGTCTGCAATTCAGTGATCTTGGTTTGGCGCTCGATGTGGATGGCCACGCGGGGCAGGTCGCAAAATTTCTTGGGGCCGTCTTTGGTGCTGACTCCATCAGTAACAAAGAATATGTCAAAGTAGGCTTATCATTACTTGATAACGGCATGAGCAATGACGAATTAGCCTTGGTCGCGCTGGACGCAACTAACGCGCGTACCCACGATGAGATAGTCATGCTGTTATGGCGTAATTTATTCGGTGAAAACCCTACGCAGGACGAAAAACAACCTTATTTACAGGCATTGGATACCGGGGAAATATCAATTGCCACTTTAACGGTATTTGCAGCAGATACCGCCATTAATACCAGCAATATTAATCTAGTGGGATTAACGCAATCTGGCATTGAGTTTGCCTTGTGAGAGACTGTAGGCGGGCGACGCGAGTCAAATAGCGCTACAATAGTCACATTTATTTCATCAATTTATTTGGATTAGACATGGACGCAGAACAACTTAATAGCTTAACTCATCAACTTGCCGATCTTAATGATCGGGAAAAAGCGTTGCGGAGGTATCTTTGACTTCGATAACAAGAAGCTACGGCTAACCGAAGTCTCACGGCAAGCAGAAGATCCGGCTGTCTGGAATGACGCCCAGCGCGCTCAGGAACTGGGGCGTGAAAAGAAAATACTAGAAGGCGTTGTTATGACGCTCGAGACGATCGGCCGTCAAGTGCAGGATGCAACGGAATTACTTGAGATTGCAAGGGAAGAGGAAGACGAAGCAACTTTGCAGAGTATCCTATCCGATGTCGCCCAGATCGAGAAAACCGTAGCGGATATAGAATTTCGCCGCATGTTTTCTGATCCGATGGATCCCAACAACTGCTTTATCGATGTTCAATCCGGATCAGGGGGGACAGAGGCCCAGGACTGGGCATCCATGCTGGAAAGGATGTATTTGCGCTATTGCGAGCGCCGGGGATTTCAAGTGGAAGTACTGGAAGAATCTGCGGGCGATATCGCAGGGATCAAAAGTGCGACACTCAAAGTAACCGGTGAGTATGCTTATGGGTATTTACGAACCGAGACCGGCGTACATCGCCTCGTGCGTAAATCACCGTTCGATTCCGGTAATCGCCGCCATACCTCATTCGCGAGCGTATTCGTTTATCCGGAAGTCGATGAAAGTATCGAAATCGACATCAACCCCGCTGATTTGCGCGTCGATACTTTCCGTGCATCTGGCGCAGGCGGCCAGCACATTAACAAGACCGATTCAGCGGTACGGATCACCCATCTTCCTACCAATATCGTTGTGCAATGTCAAAGCGGCCGCTCTCAGCATCGTAACCGGGCGGATGCCATGACCATGCTGAAATCCCGTCTGTATGAGGCGGAATTGCGCAAGCGTAATGAGACCAAGCAAGCGGTAGAGGATGCCAAGACCGATATAGGGTGGGGCCACCAGATTCGTTCCTATGTGCTGGACCAATCGCGCATCAAGGATTTACGGACGAATATCGAAATCGGCAATACGCAAGCCGTGCTCGATGGTGATCTGGATGATTTTATTCAAGCGAGCCTGAAGCAAGGGGTTGATGCGTGAAGTGGTAGCTGTTTGATCAGCACGGTGCCTAGCGATACTGCGAGCATTCAATTTTCTTGCTGTTTTCTCAGCAGTGCATTGTTTTATATTCATCGCGCTTCAAAATTCGGCATCTATACCTTCTCCCGCTGGGAGAAGGTCGGATGAGGGATTATAAAAACCAAATTTTGAAGTGCGATGAGTATACTCAAGCTCTGAGCTGGTCAGGGCAATTGAGTCTGGCAATCCTCTAGAAGGTTGTCTGAGAATAGCGCGGGTGGGGCTGGTTGAGCTGGATTTTTCCATCATTTGAAGCGAATAGTCGTTCTATTAAACGAAAAGGATCGGAAAATCCGGCCAACCCGCCAACACTTGCAGTAGATCAGTTTCGGAAAGCCCCCTGGCTGGAGTCAAATAATGGGTGATCCTGAGGTACTTGCAAATTTGTGCTTGTAAGGATATCGTTAAAAATAACTTCCAGAAATTGGATTAGAATGTTTATGCAGG
>CAYNXU010000166.1:0-4336 GCA_964401225.1 uncultured Nitrosomonas sp. | reverse complement strand
TTACCTTGCTTGCGACAGGCATCTATCGCCATTTTGAGGATGCGCTTAACAGCCGAATTGCGCTCATCGAACAGATGAGACACCAAACTGGAATCACGATCGATTCCCAGCGTTAACTGGGTCATATCGTTCGATCCGATGGAATAACCATCGAAATATTCCAGAAATGCTTCTGCCAGCAAGGCATTGGAGGGAATCTCACACATCATGATCAGGCGCAAATCATTGTTGCCGCGTACAAGACCCTGTGACGCGAGCAATTCCGTGACTTGTTGAGCTTCCTCTAGCGTACGGCAAAATGGAATCATGATTTCTACATTGGTTAATCCCATCTCATCGCGTACTTTGCGCAATGCGCGGCACTCCAGTTCAAAACAATCACGAAAAGCTGTCGCCAGGTAACGGGATGCACCACGAAAACCGATCATAGGGTTCTCTTCCTGCGGTTCATAACGATCGCCACCGATTAGGTTGGCATATTCATTCGATTTAAAATCGGATGTGCGTACGATCACAGGGTGCGGATGGAAAGCTGCTGCCAACGTGGCAATGCCTTCCACCAATTTATCTACATAAAAACTGACTGGATCAGCATAACCAGCGATCCGTTGGTTAATGTCAGCTTTTAGATCTTCCGGCAAACGGTCAAATTCCAGCAGCGCTTTGGGATGAATGCCGATAATATTATTGATGATGAATTCGAGTCGCGCCAAGCCAACGCCTCGATTCGGCAAGCGCGAGAAGGCAAATGCATGCGATGGGTTGCCAACATTCATCATGATCTTGATGGGTAGATCAGGCAGCTTACCGGTATCGGCAGTCGTATGTTCAAACTGGAGTAACCCCTCATAAACATAACCGGTGTCGCCTTCAGAGCAAGCAATCGTGACTTCCGTGCCATCCTGGATTTGCGTTGTCGCTTCACCGCAACCGACCACCGCCGGTATCCCCAGCTCCCGCGCAACAATCGCCGCATGACAAGTACGCCCGCCCCGATTGGTTACAATCGCGGCGGCCCGTTTCATAATCGGCTCCCAATCTGGATCCGTCATATCCGTCACCAGCACTTCGCCCGCTTGCAAGGTGTTCATCTGCTCGGTATTTATGATCAGACGGGCGGTCCCCTGCCCTATCTTCTGTCCGATAGCGCGGCCTTCGGTCAGCACCTTTCCCTTCTGACTCAATTTAAAACGCTCCACGGTGGGGCCTACCCGGCTTTCAACGGTTTCAGGGCGAGCCTGAACGATATAAAGCTTTTCATCCAGTCCATCCAGCGCCCATTCGATATCCATTGGCCGACCGTAATGCTGCTCGATAATCAAGGCTTGCCGCGCCAATGCCTCAACTTGAGCATCGGACAGACAAAAACGTCGGCGACGTTCTGCCTCCACTTCACGTGTCAAGGTAGATGAGCCTTGCTCGCCCTTTTCGTCATAAATCATTTCTATGGCCTTAGCGCCCAAACGTCGCATAAGAATGGCTGGACGACTGGCTGCCAACCCCTGCTTGTAAACATAAAATTCATCGGGATTAACCGTCCCTTGCACGATGGTTTCCCCTAAACCATAGGCTGCCGTGATGAAAATCGCATCCCGGAAACCGGATTCGGTATCCAGTGTAAACACCACACCGCTTGAGCCCAAGTCGCTGCGCACCATTTTCTGAATACCTGCAGACAGGAACACCATGTCATGTGCAAAGTGATGATGAACGCGATAGGCAATCGCACGATCGTTATATAGCGAGGCAAACACAACTTTGATCGACGCAATGAGCTGTTCCAATCCGCGAATATTCAGCAAGGTTTCCTGCTGGCCTGCAAACGAGGCTTCCGCTAAATCCTCCGCTGTTGCGGAAGAACGCACCGCAAAGGAAACCGCGTCACCACTCTCCGCCACCAATTTTTCATATGCCTGGGTGATCGCTTGCAACAAAGCATCAGGCAGGGATGCTTCCAGCAACCAGCCACGAATGGTTTTCCCTGCGGTAGTGAGTGCATCGATATCGCTGACATCCAGGGGATCCAACATTTGCTTGATGCGCCCAGGCAAATCATTACTCGCCAGAAAATCACGATAGGCCTGTGTGGTAGTAGCAAATCCACCCGGCACATTGACGCCCATTTTACTGAGATGACTGATCATCTCGCCCAAAGAAGCATTCTTACCCCCGACGATACTGACATCATCCTTGCTCAACTGATCAAACCACGCAATATAATCATTCATCATGAACTCCTGGTCGTTGGGATAATAAATTCGTTTCTCTCATTATAGCTTTGGATTCCAGGGAGCGGACTAACTTAAGCAAGCCCAGCAGACTATCTGAAATTGCCAGGAACTCAGGACGCGTAATAGAGAATTCCACAACAAACAACCGGGAAGAACATCACGCACGCATCACTGGCTGGAACATTCGCCGATATTGGCTTGGCGTCAGCCCCGTGCCGCGCTTGAACAAGCGCCGGAAGAAGGAAGCATCCTCATATCCCGCAGCGATACTGATCTCGTCGACCGATGTTTCAGTTTGCTCCAGCAATGCTTTTGCATGCTCCACACGTATATTTTGCAAATATTCGATCAGTGATAATCCGGTAGCAGTCTTGAAACGACGTTTTAACGTACGTTCAGGTATTTTCGCAAGCACGACGGCATGCGCAAGCGCATCCGTTTCCATGAAATGCTCACGCAGCCACTGCTGACAGTGACGTACGACCGAATCAGCATGGGGATCGTTTCGCACCAGACTCACATACGGAAGTTGCCCTTCGCCATGCAGCTTCAAAAGATACACTTTGGCAATACGCAACGCTTCGCCAGGATTGGCATGCCGTGAGATGATGTGAATCGCCAGATCGTGCCATGACGTGGTGCCGCCTGCGGTGACAATCCGCCCGGCCGGGTCAGAAAACACCAGATTAGGCTCTGGGCAATAACGCACCTGGGGATATTGCTTTCTGAACAGGTCTTGATATCCCCAATGGGAAGTGGCTTCACGTCCGTCCAGCAAGCCGGTTTCCGCCAGCATGATCACCCCGGAACAAGCCGCATAAATCATCACGCCCTGACGGTGTTGCTTGCGAATCCAACCCATGATCTCAGGGTAGCGCCCTTTGAAAACTTCATCGGGGCCAAGCCAGAGCTCAGGCAGGATGAGAATCTTGGCTGCGGGATTCTCGGCCAGTGAAACATCCGGGATCACAGGGATACCGTTTTCACAACGGAAAGATTCGCGCGAAAGCCCCATCACCCGCACATTAAAAAACTTTTGCAGCGGCTCAGTCCGCACCAGACTTTGCCAGATGGTACCCGCTGCCGACAGGATATCGATCATGCCATAAAGCGCAGATCCCGCGGTCTCAGGAATGGCCACGATCAATACTTCAATCGGTGTAATACCCGTATCGTTCAAGCAATCTCCTCAATCGTGGCACAAATGAACTGTTTATGGCACATCAGCATCTTATTGAAGATGACTTTAGATTCTATCATGCACCCTATGTCATCATTGTTCATTAGGTGACTGAATCAATGGATTATCTCATTTATTTTACAAAGGAGAATCATCATGACTCAAGACACTACCGCAACCGTTAACACCAATGGCGTGGATGTCAATGCGTTGTTTGAGACGATCGAAGCGGTCAAAAACGATAATGAGCTGGCCAAATTTAAATTTCGTGCCCGCAACCACTGGTTTAATGGGGGGCATAATCAATCGACCATCCAGGGATTTTACGGCTGCCGAGCAGAAGACACGACCCGTACCGCCCCCTTTGTGCTCGATGCCGATGAACCGCCTGTGCTGCTCGGTCAAGATGTGGGTGCCAATCCGGTCGAATTTGTACTCCACGCATTGATTGCCTGCATGACGACCACCATGGTCTACCACGCCGCTTCGCGTGGGATCAAAATTGAAGCCGTTGATTCCGAACTGGAAGGCGATCTCGATTTACGTGGCTTCCTGAATCTTTCAAAAGACGTACGCAAGGGATATCAGGAGATCCGTGTCAAAATGCGTGTCAAATCACAAGCGGCGCCGACCACTTTACAAGAGCTAACCAAATTCTCGCCGGTATTTGATGTCGTGTCCAATTCAGTACCCGTCAAGGTTACTGTCGAGACCTATTAATGATCATTGAATGGCTGGCACAGGAAAATCAGCATTATTTCCCGTGCCACCACATTACTACTTTAATCCACCCAGCATCCATACCTGTTAATCGCATGCATTTTGCCAAAAACATTCGCCAATAGACCGTCGTGATCAGATTTATCACGCTTTATAGCGACACAAAAAAACCTCTGGTTTTTTCCGGAGGTTTTTTTGTGCTTAT
>CAYNXU010000165.1:0-4349 GCA_964401225.1 uncultured Nitrosomonas sp. | reverse complement strand
GGATCAAACCCGTGCTCAGCGAGATAGTTACGCAGATTATCGGTAAAGTCAGCTTCCACTTTTTTCTCTTGCAATTGTGTTTCAAGCTGCATTAAAAACTTGTCAGCAACACGCAGGATAATTTCCTTACTCAGCGGCGCAAAAGAAATAATTGCATCCAACCGGTTACGGAATTCAGGAGTAAACATTCGCTTAATCTCAGTCATCTCATCGCCAGCTCTGGTTGATTCGGCAAACCCGATGGCAGACTTGGTCAACGTGTCAGCCCCTGCATTTGTTGTCATGATAATAATGACATTACGAAAATCTGCTTTCCGCCCATTATTATCCGTTAATGTGCCATGATCCATGACTTGCAACAAAATATTGAAAATATCCGCATGGGCTTTCTCAATCTCATCGAGCAGCAAAACTGAATGAGGTTGCTTAATGATCGTTTCAGTAAGCAGCCCCCCTTGCTCAAAACCAACATAGCCAGGAGGGGCTCCAATCAATCTTGAGACAGCATGACGTTCCATATACTCAGACATATCGAAACGATGTAAAGGTACACCCATGGCATGTGCAAGCTGACGCGCCACCTCGGTCTTCCCTACGCCTGTTGGACCCGAGAAAAGAAACGAGCCAATGGGTTTTTGCGGATTTCCCAGACCACTTCTCGCCATTTTTATGGCGGCTGCAAGCGCATCAATGGCCGCATCTTGCCCAAAAACGATGGATTTCAAATCCCGATCAAGCGTTTTAAGTTTGTTACGATCATCACTCGAGACACTTTGCGAAGGTATCCGGGCAATCTTAGCGACAATATTTTCGATCTCGTGCCTACCAATAATTTTGCGTTGTTTCGATTTCGGTAAAATACGTTGCGCCGCGCCCGCCTCGTCAATGACATCAATTGCTTTATCAGGCAAGTGTCGATCACCTATGAAACGTGCTGACAATTCTGCAGCCGCTGTCAACGCCACCGCAGTATATTTGACATTATGATGCTTCTCATAGCGGGATTTCAGGCCCTGCAAAATAGCCACTGTTTCATCAATGCTCGGCTCATTAACTTCAATTTTCTGAAAACGCCGTGATAACGCATGATCTTTCTCGAAAATACCTCGATACTCATTATAAGTTGTTGCACCAATACATTTTAGACGTCCCGCGCTCAGCATGGGCTTCAGCAAATTTGAAGCGTCCAGTGTGCCGCCTGAAGCAGCTCCAGCACCAATTAACGTATGAATTTCATCTATAAATAAGATAGCCCTCGGGTTATCAACTAACTGCTTCAATACTGCCTTGAATCGCTGCTCAAAATCACCACGATACTTAGTGCCCGCTAGCAATGCACCCATATCTAAGGCATAAACCTGATGATGTGTTAGCACTTCAGGAACCTCACCTTCCGTAATCCGTCTTGCCAGTCCCTCAGCAATCGCTGTTTTACCAACCCCCGCTTCACCCACCAGCAATGGATTATTCTTCCTCCGACGGCATAAAGTCTGTATAACACGCTCCACTTCTTTTTCACGTCCAATCAGGGGATCAATACGATTTGTGATTGCTAAATTGTTAAGATTTATCGTGTAGCTCTCAAGTGTGTTACCAGCGTTTTGTTGCTGCTCACTATCATTTTCATCTTCAATTTTATTGGGATCATTATTCTGCGACACTTTACAGATTTTATGTGAAATGTAGTTCACCACATCCAATCGGGTTATTCCCTTCTGTTGCAGAAAATAAACTGCATGAGAATCCTTCTCACCAAAAATTGCTACCAGCACATTCGCTCCGGTAACTTCTTTTTTACCAGAAGATTGGACATGTAATATGGCGCGTTGAATGACGCGCTGGAAACCAAGCGTAGGTTGAGTGTCCACCTCTCCACTACCCGCCACAATGGGTGTATGGCGATTGATATGATCTTGCAGCAGGACGCGCAAATCCTCAATATCAATCGCACAAGCGATCAATACTTCTGCTGCGCTTGGATTATCAAGCAACGCAAGCAATAAATGCTCAACCGTAATGAATTCATGGCGCTTTTGGCGTGATTCCACAAATGCCATATGCAAACTTACTTCTAATTCTTGTGCGATCATGTCAGTTTTTCTCCATAACACACATCAATGGGTGCTGATTCTCTCTAGAAAAGGCGTTGACCTGTTGAACTTTAGTCATTGCTATATCGCTAGGATAAATACCACAAATTCCCACCCCTTCAGTATGTATCTTTAGCATAATTTGAGTTGCCTTTTCTTGACTCATAAAAAAGAAGGTTTGCAGCACGACTATTACAAAATCCATAGGCGTGAAATCATCATTTAATAACATAACTTTGTACAAGGGAGGCAACTTAATCTTATTTTTACTTTCCTCCAGCACTCCATTTTCACGATTTTTTGTTGCCATGACTACCTACTTAATTAAAAAAGAAAAGCACGAGCTATAAAACAGAATAATTCTTTTTTTATCATATTTGACGATTACGACAAAATTTTCAAGCGTCTTGAACATATCATTCCACTTTACTACTAAAAAGCCATTTTAAAATTTACTTTGATGGCTTGACTTAAATTCAAAATTTGCGTAAAACAGCAACTGGCGTTTGGCTTCAAGTTCTCTGCAGTACTGGTTAGAGCTGTTTGTGGTCTTGAAATTCAAATAGTATTAGGGTTTCCAGCCCAGTTTTTTTAATAGGAAGTAGTGATGGCAAC
The DNA here is from genome assembly GCA_964401225.1 of uncultured Nitrosomonas sp. GTDB lineage: Bacteria > Pseudomonadota > Gammaproteobacteria > Burkholderiales > Nitrosomonadaceae > Nitrosomonas. Next base: position 1,644 of record CAYNXU010000165.1, on the reverse strand, counting down.
AGGTACAGTAAAATGGTTCAATGATTCTAAAGGGTTTGGTTTTATAACGCCTGATGATGGAAGCGAAGATTTGTTTGCGCATTTCTCTGCGATCAATATGTCAGGTTTTAAAACTCTGAAGGAAGGCCAGAAAGTGAGCTTTGAAGTAACACAAGGGCCAAAAGGGAAACAAGCATCAAATATCCAGTCTGCCTAAGGCGTTAAAATATTCGAGACGAGTCATCTGAGGTAACAGCTAACAGAAATAAGTTAGTCAAGTCTTGTATTATTAAAGCTATCCCTTGCCAGTTAAGTATTCAACTGGCAAGGGAGTGATAAAGTCGCTGACTTACTATCACCCCAGCTAGCTTAACTTCACATTCTGTCTATTATTGCCGCTCCAAATCTTGAGCAGGGAACTTCGGTAGCATTTTGCATTTGCCGTGCGAAATCATAAGTTACTATCTTATCCTGGATCGTTTTCTCCATTGCTCGAATAATCACATCTGCAGCTTCATTCCAACCGATATGCCTTAGCATCATTTCGGCCGAAAGAATGATAGACCCCGGGTTAACGCGGTCTTTACCAGCATATTTAGGTGCTGTACCGTGCGTAGCTTCAAATATTGCAATGGAATCACTGAGATTCGCCCCTGGAGCAATACCAATGCCTCCAACTTGCGCGGCCAGAGCATCAGAGACATAATCACCATTTAAATTCAACGTAGCAATCACATCATACTCATCCGGGCGTAATAATATTTGCTGCAAGAATGCGTCTGCTATAACGTCTTTTATAACAATTCCACCCTTATCTTCCGGCAACTTCATCCACGGTCCGCCATCTAGTAACTCGGCACCAAATTCATTCATGGCCAAGTTATATCCCCAATTCTTAAACGCTCCCTCGGTAAATTTCATAATGTTCCCCTTATGAACCAGCGTTACCGAAGTACGTTTATTGTCGATCGCATACTGTATTGCTTTGCGCACCAGGCGCTCTGTTCCTTCTCTCGATACCGGTTTGATACCAATTCCGGATGACTCAGGAAAACGAATACTCTTAACCTGCATTTCCTTTATGAGAAAATCGATTACTTTTTTTGCAGACACCGATTCCGCTTCCCATTCTATTCCCGCGTAAATATCTTCTGAATTCTCGCGAAAAATAACCATATCCACTTTTTCTGGTGTTTTTACGGGACTGGGCACCCCTTCAAAATAACGAACGGGACGTAAGCAAACATACAGGTCAAGTAATTGACGTAGCGCGACATTGATAGAACGAATTCCACCACTAACCGGCGTTGTCAAGGGACCTTTGATAGAAACCACATACTCTCTCGCTGCTTGCAATGTTTCATCAGGCAACCATACATCCCCCCCGTAGAGTTTGGTTGATTTCTCCCCGGCATAGATTTCCATCCAGTAAATCTTTTTTTTATCTCCATACACCTTATTCACAGCCGCATCCACAACCTTTATCATCACCGGCGTGATATCAACACCTATGCCATCCCCCTCAATGAATGGAATTATGGGGTAATCGGGCACAAGCAACGAAAAATCATTATTAACACGAATTTTCTCGCCATTTGTGGGTATTTTTATATGCTGAAACATAGCATCTCCAATAAATTAGTGAATTATAAAATATATTCTGAT
>CAYNXU010000164.1:0-4356 GCA_964401225.1 uncultured Nitrosomonas sp. | reverse complement strand
CGTGCTGGATAGTCCTACTATTTGATGCAAAAGATTAGAGCAATCGCCCAATCAGGCTCGCACCAACTCAATCTACTATCAGCCAGCTTTCTTGAAGGTTGTCCGGGAACAGCAAGGGCAAAGCTGGCAGGCTGGATTCTTGATCATTTCAGGCGAATAGGGGCTTTATTTAACGAAGTAGATCGGTAAATTGGGCCCATGGCAGTTGAACAAGTGAGTTTAACGCCATGCGTATTTAGAACGCCTTAACTGCGGAGCGCAGCCTCCTTAGATTTTTAATCATTTGCTTTTTCATCTGCTCACGGCCAATACTACGCTTCAAATGGTTGCCCATACCGGTGATCTGGTCAGTAAAAGTCCGGTGCGTATAAAACACCACGGTCCCGTCACGGTAGGGCAGACAAGCAACAATTAGCTGGCTAGAGTTATAGGAGTGACCGACAAAGAATTGCCGAGTGATGATCAACGAAACCGCATCGGATGCTTGCAGGACACGATGACTTAGAATAGCTGTAGGTCGATCATTGACTTGCCGGTTAAGCCAAAAAAAACGTTCCTCAGCACCGTGCGGCAGTTGGCTGGGATAATTTAGCCAGGCTTCTTGTAGCGCCGGGGAAAGTAATGTCAGCAACCGGCTGTTAGCGGCAGCAAGGCGCAACTCCTCAGCTGGTTTAGCGTCTGCCCCATCACGAACGTAAGGGGCAATTCCAGCCAGACCCTGCTTGCGATAAGCATCCCAGCGCTGCCATAAAATTTGCTGGTAATGCTGAGAAACCCCAGTAACCAGGGCTACTCTATTAGCATCGGCCAATATCTTCCTGAGAGATGCAAAGCTTCCGATTTCTTCGGCAGACAAATTAAATTGATCATCTGCCACAGCAGTGAGCAAATCACTAGCTTCATTATGCTGCCTGCGCAAAAAAGCAAACCCCTTGAAAGCGTCTAGGCCGGATTGTGACGTAATTTCCCCAAGCGCAGTAACATCTGGATCAAGGGTAGCAAAATCACTCTGTTTGAAAAAAGCGGCCACTTTAGCTGGAGACGATGGCAAATAAATGGCAAGACCTTTCGCTAAATCCTTTTGAGTTCTCTCTTTAATTTCAAATACAATGATCTTACCCCGCTCAAGATCAGTTATTTGATTTTGTTCAAGCTCAAGTAAGGCGAACACATCATTAGCCTTAATCGTGGGAGCTGCCTCTCCAACAGCAGACACTATCAGTAACTGTAAAAGCAGCAGCCATGAAAAATTAACGCTTATTGGGTAACCCGTAACAAGCTTGCTCATGCATCGCCCCCCTTATCCTTACCATAGGTTTGAATTCTAGTTTCGGGGTCAGCTTTGCGCATGCTCTTACCCTTCAACAAAATCATTTTATATCCAAAAATAGGGACTATGCACCTTAGTATAGACCGGTTTAATCAGGTCAGAACGGTAAATACACAGATAAACGCCCTTAGTAACGATGATGCAGGGATATTCTGTAAACGTGAGGATGATGCTCTAAAAGCTTAAAGGAATTAACGAGATTCGTTCAATCAAGGGTGGTGAGTTTCAGTCACGTCAGGGATAAAAACTCTGAGCACTAACTAAAAAAGTAGAAAACTAAAGCGTGACGCTAAAATAAAAATGCGTGACCTGTATTTGTTGGTCACGCATAATTGGGTTAAATCAAAAAAGTGCGTTACTTGATGCGGTATTAGTTAGTTTAGCCGTTTTGTTGCAGATGACTTCACATCCTTGTCAGCAGAAGCAACATTGCCCGATCCATCGCAGCGGTAAGCCTTTCCATGAGCGCGCGGGGCATAACCATAATCCCCGGCAGAGTGACCATCCCAATAAACATGGGTCGCATTGAGTTCCTTAGCCATTTTCATGGCTTTGTGTTCCGCCTTGTGTTTCCATACTGTCAATGTGGATTTACCCCATCCGGAGGTACCCCATACATCACCTACATAGTTACAATTAGATGATTCGATATCAGCGCTGGCCAGCTCAAGAATGCCATATGTACTCCCTGCCGCATGCGTGAACGACGTTGTGGCAGCAAAGGAAATCATTATCACAAATAGTCCCGATAAAAGCTTTTCTATCAAGCTAGCATTAATTGATTTGGTTTTCATTTCATAGTTCTCCAGGAATAAAAAAGTGAAATAAGCATCAAAGTGAATAACCTTACTCTTGATACGTTCTTTCAGGTTGACAGTCTCCCTCCTGTCTTAGGATCAAAATCCTACTGATCCAGATAATACACATGACTCATATCCGACAAATTAAAAGGCTAAACGTTATAAACCCTTGTATAACCCTGATATAAATACGGTTTAGTTCATTATTTTTTATTAGATACTTCGATGGAGCGTATATTAGTTGTTAATAGCAAAAAAACAAGCGTAGAAAACTGAATCACATTGTAGTGAATGCAGAAACAATTAAAATTGGGAGATTGTGAAGAAATCGTTATGACCTAGATTGCTCGGTTGGACGGGGTGGAGTGTGCGGTTTTAGGTAGGCAAGGCAAGGCGCAACGGAGACGCAAACACAGCGATAAGAAACGGGTTACTTAAGCTTCAAAGAATGGAGCCACATCAGCGGCAACGCAGATAGTTTTTCAACAGCCTGTTAGAGAACGATAAAACCAGCGAGTACAGCCAGCATGATGCCAGCGATTGAACTTAGATTGATCTTTATTCCTCTTTATCCTTTCGGTCCCCCTCAATCAGGACTTCAACACGATTTCTCCCGCGCATCTTGGCCTGATAAAGCGCATCATCCACTCGTTTCAGCAACGAGTGGATATCATCTTGCGGCACAAACTTCGTTACACCGAAACTCACCGTGACAGGGCTTGCTTTGTCAAATCGGTGCTGAGCAATGGCCTGGCGCAGCTTTTCAGCCGCACTCCTCGCCGCGGCTAGATCAGACTGCGGCATCAACACCATGAACTCCTCGCCTCCCCAGCGCGCCGCAACATCCACGCCCCGAATATGCTTGTTCACCAACCGAACAACCGTCTGCAATACATCATCCCCCACATCATGACCGAAGGTATCATTAATTTGCTTGAAGAAATCAAGGTCATACATCACTAAAGATAGGGGGATGCCATACCTTTTTGCGCGATCTATCTCATTTTCCAGTATCCGCGTAAACTCCCTGCGGTTGATGATGCCGGTGAGACTATCAGTAGTCGCAAGAACACGAATCTCTTCTTCATCTATCTTGCGCTGTGTGATATCCATGGCATAGATACGAAAAAGATCAACCTCCGGGACACGAAAGACATGCAATTCATAGGTATTGCTTCCGACTTCGATCTCTTGAATAAATTCCTGCTGTGCCGGGTGTTTTCGTAGAGCAGGCAACAAATCCGTCAATCTGCTTAGCAGTGGATGCGATAACCCCTTTGCCTTCATGTCGGGAAACAGCCTTTCTGTCGCCGGATTGACAAAGGTCACTTCCCCGGCAGAATTTAATTCAATGATGGGATTAGGGTGCTGCCTAGGGAAGGATGCCAGACGCAGGATCTCTTCCTGCGCTTGCTGTCGCTCGATACCCTGCCGGATATTTCTCAACAGATCATCCATCTGATAAGGTTTGAGCAAATAGGAGTATGCTCCTTGCTGAGTTGCCTCGACGGCTGTATCAATCGAAGCATGCCCGGTCAGAATAATGACCTCGATCAGTGGGGAGATTGCCTTGATGCGCGCCATTACCTCGATGCCATGCGTATCTGGCAGCTTCAAATCGATTAGTGCCAGGCTAATTCCATACTGCTCCACTGCCGCAATCGCCTCGGCACCCGTGCTGGCAACAACAGCCTCATAGCCTCTTATTCTAAGGATATCGGCCAGCGCTTCCCTATGATAAGGATCGTCATCGACCACCAGGATTCTCTTTTTTTTACTCATTTTACCGCCAGCACATTCTGTAGTTTTATCCCCCGGACTCTCTCGATCAGCCGAAACAGGCCTTCCATTTCAAAGGTCTGGCACAAGCAGACACAGACTTCGATCTTTCTCGCGCTATTGAGAAAATTGCATAGTTCATGTCTATAGCGAATCATCAATACAACTGGCTTTTCTGAATACTTAGCTTGCATTCCCTACCAGACATTCACACCCATTACTCCCTCCAATTGGAGATCAAACACCAGATCAATCTAGCCCGAATGATTCATCTGATGATATTGACTCCTTTTTCAAACAAGCAAAATACTGCTTTCCTAATAACGGTGCCACCGTCACGAATCGCATAAAAAAAACACCATCACTCACTGCCGTTGCCCAGAAGATCTAATGGGTTTACAAGCAAAAGCGGGTAACACTAATAAAGAGGTCAGGATGATCAAAATT
>CAYNXU010000163.1:0-4382 GCA_964401225.1 uncultured Nitrosomonas sp. | reverse complement strand
ACGTGACCAGGTTGCTCCGATAAAGACCCCATCCATCTGGAAGGCAAGGACGCCAGTAAGGGGCAGCACAGCGGCTAACAATAAGTAGTGTGTTGCTTCGATTTGTACTGGCTCTAGTGTGGTGATAAGTGCAATCAGGGTTTTGCCGAAGAGCCCAAAAATAACTGACAATAAGGCTGCCATAAATGTGTTCCAGGCAAGCGTAAGCCATAGACTACGCATGAAACCATCGCGATAGTTTGCCCCGATGGTACGACCGACAAGCTGTTCCGCAGCGATGGCGAGTCCATCGAGAAAGTAGCTGGCGATCATGAAAAAATTCATCAACACGGCATTTGCCGCAAGCATTAGCTCACCTAAGTCTGCGCCCCTTGCAGTAAAAAAAGCAAAGGCAAAGAGCAAGGCAAAGGAGCGTAGCATGATATCGGCATTGAGATTGGCAAGCCGCCAGAGCGCAGTGCGATCAAGCAATTGTGGTCGGGTAGGGCGCGTACTATGATCAAGCAATCGATAACAAATCGTCAGGCCGAGCAAGAATGCGATCAGCTCACTGATCACGGTAGCCGCTGCGACACCCTCGATACCTAACCCCCCGTATAGACCAAGCAGGATCGAAAGGATGATATTGCTGCCATTAAGCACGATCTGCAGGAGCAAACCTGTTTTCGACTTCCCCAGTCCTATCAACCAACCCAACATTGCATAATTACCCAGTGCCAACGGGGCGCCAAACATGCGGATCAGCACATATTGTTGCGTTGCCATGGCGACATCTGTCCCTGGGTTGATGAGATAGAGGCCGAGCGCCAGTAGCAACGGGGTTAGCGCTAGTAAGGTGATACCGCAGATTGTCGCAATCATTAGTGAGCGAAAAAGCGTGGCCTGGGTTTCTGTGGCATCCTCCCGGCCAATAGCTTGGGCAGTGAGACCCGTAGTACCTGAACGCAGGAAGTTGAAGGTGGTAAACACGATATCAATCAGAATAGCACCCACGGCTAAACCGCCAATCAGCGAAGCTTGTCCCAATCTGCCAACAACAGCCATATCGACAAGGCCTAGCAACGGTGTCGTCAGATAGGCGAGTGTCATCGGTACGGCAAGGCCGAGCACCATACGATGGGTGACAGCAAATGGGCGGACTGATGAAGTCATTGATGGTTAAATGGGTAAATGGTTTATTAGGGTAGCAACAGGATTATGATAAGAATAGCGCTATATCAGAAATAACTCGCTAATCTCATAAAATAACACAAGGTGTCGCTGATACCGCAGTTGCTGCCATTGTTCCTGTCAGGTGGAGTGATTAAACGGTTACAATTCAGGGTTTCTTCCTAACAATAAAATATACGTGTCCATGCCAATTGCTGAACTGAACCCACATGAGCTTCGCCTGACGATTGACCCGGATTCGCTTGGGTTTGCAGATACCTCTGAATTGATTGATCAGCCGCTGTCCTGGATAGGTCAGGAGCGTGCTGAAAAAGCTGCATATTTCGGGCTGGAAATGGAACAGCCTGACTATAATTTGTTTGTACTGGGAGAAGTGGGCAGCGGACGATCTTCGTTGTTGAAGCAAGCGATGTTCAAAATCGCTTCGAATAAACCTGTTCCACCAGATATATGCTATTTATACCATTTCGATGAGCCAGAAAGACCCCGGGCTTTGCGCTTACCTGCAGGGCAGGGGCGCTTGTTACGCCAAAAATTAGCACAGTTAATAAAATACTTGCAATCGGAAATCCCGCGTAGCCTCGACAGCGTGGATTTCAAGGCCGACAGTGAACGCATTGAGAAACAATTTAAACTGGAGGAAGCGAAAGCTTTTGCAGAACTCGATGCGTTTGCTGAAAAGCACCATTTTGCTATTCAACGAGAGGCAGGTCGCATGGTGTTCACCTTGCTGGATCAATCAGGGAAAATTCTTACCGAAACCGAAGCACTGACTTTACCTAAGGAGCGCAGATCAGAAATCGACCAAGCAGAAGAAGCATTACAAGCTGAGATCGCTCGCTATTTTGAGAAGGTGCGCCCACTGGAGCGAGCAAAAGATGACGCTTTGGTAACTTTGCAGCGTAATAAGATCAAGCTGGTGATAGAAAGTGAATTGCAGGCGATTCGCACTGCGCTGACCTTATCTGGTGAAGATGAGGTTAAATTTAGCCACTACCTGGAAAAGATGGAAGAGGATATTCTCGACAATTTGATGTTGTTCAAGATCGCTGATTCGGAAGATGACAAACGCAAGGATGAATTAAAAGCACTACTATACCGCTATCAGATTAATCTAGTTGTGGATAATCATGATTTGCAGGGTAGGCCGGTTGTGATTGAAGAGAGTCCCTCTTTTCGATCGTTGTTTGGTGGTATCGAGTATCAATCGGTGGAAGGTGTTCTTGTAACTGATTTTATGCGTATTCATGCGGGTAGTCTATTGAAGGCCCAAGGTGGGTTTCTGATGCTGCACCTTGATGATTTGCTCGTAGATAATTTAGTGTGGGAGAGATTGTGCCGTTTTCTGCGTAGTAATTTACTGCAAATCGAAGAACCAGGTGCTGCTTCAACACAGATGATGGCGGCTTCACTAGAACCGGAAGATGTGCGGATTCGAGTTAAGATCGTTTTAATCGGTTCACGTGAGCAGTATTATATCTTGCAAGAAGAGAATCCCGAGCTTGCCCGGCGCTTTCGCGTTAAGGTCGATTTTGCCGATAGCTTCCTATCGAGTGATCAAAGCCGTCATGCTTCCTCCATCTTTGTAGCACATGCATGTCAGGAGGCAGGATTGCCTCATTTTACTGCAGCGGCTGTCGCGCGCTTGCTGGAAGATTGTCACCGGGCTGCCAATGATCAGTCTCGTCAGAGCGCGGTTTTTAGTCGTACTGAAACGTTGGTTCTGGAAAGTGCGGCCCAATGCAAAGTACATACTGGTTGCTTGGTGGATGTGGCTGATGTCGAAATAGCATTGCAAGCGCGTATCCTTCGTCACAATTATCCGGATCAATGCTTGCAGGAGTCAATAACGGATGGTGATATCTCAATTGTGATCGAGGGAGAAAGGATTGGGCAAATAAATGGTTTGACACAAATTGATCTAGGTGATTATTGTTTTGGTGCACCAGTGCGAATTACCGCACATACCTTCGCAGGTGAGGATGGCGTGCTGAATATTGAGCGCGAGGTAGGACTTTCCGGTCCGATACACGATAAAGGCGTATTCATCTTGCAAAATTATTTAGCTGCTTTATTTGCACCTATTGCGCCACTTGCACTTAATGCCTCCATCGTGTTCGAACAAGAGTACAGTGGCATAGAAGGAGATTCTGCATCCTGTGCGGAATTATACGTTTTACTCTCTGCATTATCAGGCGTGCCGCTGAAGCAGGGTATTGCGGTAACGGGTGCAATCAATCAATATGGTGAAATTCTGCCGGTGGGCGGAATCAATGAAAAGATTGAGGGCTTCTTTAATATCTGTAAAACCACTGGATTGGATGGAACACACGGTGTATTAATCCCCTATCGTAACCGAAGGCACCTTATGTTGTCACACGAAGTGATAAAAGCAGTTTCTCAAGGATTATTTCATATCTATACTGCGGAGCATATGAGTGAAGGTATCGAGTTGCTGACAGATTTTTCAGCAGGCATTACAGCCAATGCGGATCTAAATGAAATTATTCACTATCCTCAAGACAGTGTATTAGGCTATGCTCAAAAGATACTGCGAGCTTACCGTCTTGCTTGTCAGCATTCGCAACATCCTAAAACTGAGCGCAAGCGGTTTGGATTGAGCGAGAGATAATGAGACCGACAGGAATTACTTTAACTGGGTGAGCTAAGATTACTGATCGATTGAATCTTAAAGAAAGGAGAACAGCTATGCGTGTTGTGCTGATATTTGTGATAGTTCTACTAGCCCAACCAGCGCTTGGATGTCAGGGCGCTTTGCTAGACCAAGACTTTAGAAAACTTGCAAGTACTGATGTAGTGAATCTCTGTGACGTTTATGCGGGAAAAGTATTGCTCGTGGTGAATACCGCGAGTAAATGCGGCTATACACCTCAGTACGACGGTTTGGAGAAATTGCATGCAAAATATGAGAAACAAGGATTTGCGGTCCTTGGGTTTCCTTCCAATGATTTTATGGGGCAAGAACCTGGAACCGAGGAGGAGATACAGGATTTTTGCCGTTTGACTTATGGCGTCAGATTTCCCATGTTTGAGAGAACAGCGGTAAGAGGTGTAGATGCCCATCCTTTTTATGCGCAACTAGCTGCAATATCAGGCACTTATCCAACATGGAATTTTCATAAATATTTAATTGGCCGGGACGGCAAGTTAATCAAACAATTTAGTCCCAAAACAAAACCATTTGATCCCGA
>CAYNXU010000162.1:1266-4413 GCA_964401225.1 uncultured Nitrosomonas sp. | reverse complement strand
TAAGACTTTTTCAGTCATAATGCAACCTATATTAATCAATAATTTTTTCTTATCCTTTCGTCTTGGATAATTCATCGTGAAAACTAAGCGTAATTCAGCCAAACCAAGCAAAGAACCCAAACTCTCCCGCATACATGCACCTGCCGATTTATCGCCCATCGAGTGGCAGCGCGGACTGCGTCGTCAGTTTGGACGCGAACAGGCTTTTATTTTGGAAAACAAAGGATCGGAACCATTCTTCTCAGAATTCCGCATCAGCAATCCCCAGTCGAAAACCCACTACCGGGTAGCCATACGCGGCTTGCATCCCGGCGATAACTTTTGCTCTTGCCCAGATTATGCTACCAATGAACTGGGCACTTGCAAACACATCGAATTCACTCTCGCCGCACTGCAAAAGAAACGTGGTGCAAAAACAGCTTTCGCTCGTGGTTGGCATCCACCCTTTTCCGAAATCTACTTGCGCAACGATCAAGTGCGCAGCGTTCATTTCCGTGCGGGTTCAGATTGCCCGCCACGCGTACGCGAAGCTGCTGTACAGCTTTTTGACGAATCGCACGGCTGGCAACTCCCTGAAGAGCGCTTCGTTGAGTTAACCCATTTCATCACATTGGTAGCAAAAACAGACCATGAGCTGCATGCCTACGACGATGCGCTCGATTTCATCGCTGGCCGCTGCGACGCACAACATCGAGAAAATAAGCTAGGCATCCTGTTTCCACAGGGCGCATCCGACCCTAAGCTTGCAAAGCTTCTCAAGGTACCGCTCTATCCCTATCAGGCCGAAGGAACGCTATTTGCAGTGCGTGCGGGACGTGCTTTGATCGGCGATGAGATGGGTTTAGGTAAAACCATCCAGGCCATTGCCGCGATGGAGATCCTGGCGCAGCATTTCGGCGTTTCACGTGTTCTGATCATTTGCCCAACCTCGCTCAAGTATCAATGGCAAAGCGAAATCCTACGGTTTTCTGGCCGCACCACGCAGATACTAGCAGGCGGCCGGGCACGGCGTCAGAAGATCTTTACCGAGGATGATTTTTGCAAAATCACCAATTATGAAAAACTCCAGCCCGATCTCGATCTGATTACCGCCTGGGAACCTGAGCTAGTCATCGTCGACGAAGCGCAACGCATCAAAAACTGGAATACTATCGCTGCCCGCGCCTTGAAGCGCATCAACAGTTCCTATGCCATTGTGTTGACCGGCACGCCGTTAGAAAACAAGCTGGAAGAGTTGATTTCCATCGTCCAGTTTGTCGATCAGCATCGCCTGGGGCCGACATGGAAACTGCTGCATGAACATCAAGTCAAAGACGACTCTGGTCGCGTCATTGGTTACACCGGATTGGAAAAGATTGGTGAAACCTTAGCACCGGTAATGATCCGCCGACGTAAATCCGAGGTGCTGCTGCAGCTGCCCAGCCGCACCGATCAGAATCTACTGGTGCCGATGACCGAAATGCAGATGGTCTACCACCAGGAAAACGCTGATACCGTAACGCGCATCGTGCAACGCTGGCGCAAGACCAAATTTCTTTCCGACAAGGATCAACGGCGGCTTACCTGCGCGCTTCAAAATATGCGCATGTCCTGCAACAGCACCTATCTGCTCGACCAGGAAACGGATCACGGTGTCAAAGCAGATGAAGTGGCATCGTTGCTGGATGGCCTGCTCGTGCAACCGGAAGCCAAAGTGGTTATTTTCAGCCAGTGGACGCGCACCCAAGATATAGTCATCCGCAGGCTGGAAGCGCGTGGTATCGGCTACGTTAGTTTCCATGGCGGTGTTCCTTCGGATAAACGCCCCGCCTTGACGGAACGCTTTCATAGTGATGCTGACTGTCGCGTGTTCTTGTCCACCGACGCGGGGGCTGCCGGGCTCAATCTGCAGCATGCCTCGACGCTGGTCAATATGGATTTGCCTTGGAATCCCGCGTTACTCGAACAACGTATCGGGCGCATTCATCGCATGGGGCAGAAGCACCCCGTACAAATCATCAATTTTGTCGCCAAGGGCACGATCGAAGAAGGCATGCTGTCGCTACTTGCCTTCAAACGCTCTCTGTCGGCAGGCATACTCGATGGTGGCTTGAGTGAAGTTTCACTCGGAGGATCGCGCCTGAACCGTTTCATGAAAGATGTGGAGAATGTCACCGGCCATATGGGCGAGGGTGAAACCATAGCGCCCGCAGAAGAAACCATTCCCCCTCCACTATCGGAGGAAACACCAGCGGAAATCATCGCCTCAGACGACTCGCATGAAACGATCGAAACAGCATTACCGCATACGGGTGCTATCGCACGTGAGACGAATCCGGATCCCTGGGCCGCGCTGTTACAAATCGGCACCCAATTGGTCTCAGCACTAACCTCGACCAAAAGCGACTCAGCAGCGCAACATCCCTGGATTGATCACGATCCGGCAAGCGGCGCGCGCAACCTGAAGATCCCTCTCCCATCGCCAGAAACCTCCCAGCAATTAGCCAATGCGCTATCATCGATTGCCGACTCGCTGCGGGGAAAGCATCACCGCAAGTGAAATTGTTGAAGCTTATGCAACCATGTTGAAATACGGCATTTTAAGGTGGTTTTCAAGCGAAACCAAAACTCACGCGCATCAATGGTTCTTTATGGCGGCATGTGCCTATGCCATAGTGATGGTGCCGCTGGCCATGCTGGCAAGGCATGGTTATGGGCCGGAAGCATTGGCTGCGCCATCCGGACATGCTTTTGAAATGTTGTTTGGCTTCGCTTTGGCTTTGATTGCGGGTTATCTGTTGGGGCCGATGCCTCGGCAACGATTGATTTTATTCCTATTTTTTTGGCTACTGGCACGGGCAATGGGATTAATCGACCCAGCCAATTTGTTGACCCTGGCAAGTAATGCGATGTTTGTCACGTTACTTGCCTGGCATTTACTTCCGCGGCTGTGGGTCGCGAAGAAATGGCGCAACCGGACACTCGTGCCGTTACTCAGCTTGATGTGTGCGCTGACGATCATCATCATTTTGGTCGGCCAACTTGATTATCATGGGTTACGTCACATTTTGCTGGCTGAGAGTGTGCAATTATTTGCCTTGTTGATGCTGTTTATGGGAGGCCGCATGCTGGCGCCTGCAGTGGCCGGCGAATTTTATCGCCAAGGTA
>CAYNXU010000162.1:0-1166 GCA_964401225.1 uncultured Nitrosomonas sp. | reverse complement strand
AAATCGTCCTGATGACTGGAATCATGACCGTTGCAGCCATCTTGCGGATAAGCGCGGATTTCAGTGCCCATCGAGAACTCTTATTGGCGCTAGCCGCGATCGCCTGGAGCACGAGTTTTTTGTTTGCTCTATTAGTTTTGCTGGACTGTCTAGCTGGCAAACAAAGTCACTCGCCCAATTACCCTATTAAACGTTAGCAAGAAGAGGGTGTTACCGGTACCATATTGATGCTGCGCTCGCAATCCTCGACGGGCACCTTTCCACGCATCAATAACAAGGGGCAGCGTGTTTTACTGATGACCTGGCCAACCACACTACCATGAAGCAAGCGTTCCACTCCTGTCCGGGCGTGAGTGCTCATGACGATCACATCGGCATTTTTCTCATGCGCAATCCGGACAATTGCATCCGACGGATTCCCTTGTGCAATCTGGCAATGGGATACCGTGCCTGAAAGTTGCAACCGTAATCGTATCCGCTCCAGATAACAAGCTGCCTGTCGGCTAATAGGCTGTTCCCCAATATCATCTGGCAGGTAAGAAAATGGTTCGTCTGTTGATTCATCGTCGTCATGGGGCTCAACGACGCGAAGCAGATGAATGCTTGCCCCCGTATTCTGGGCAAATTGCCGGGCGACAGGTATCGCCGTCTCGGCCAAAGGCGAGCCATCAAGCGGCAAAAGGATAGTACTGGGTAAAGGATCAGACTTTACTACCGCCTGGGCAGGCACCAAAAAAACCGGTGGACACGCATGACGCACCACTTCATCTGCCACGCTGCCCAGCAGCGCCAAGCCAAATCCCGTTCTTCCGTGCGTGGACATGGCAATCAAATCGACATTGGCTTCTTCCGACAAACGCAGAATACTTTCAGCCGGCGTTCCTTGCAGAAACTGGCTCTCGACGCCAAAACCCAACTGGTCAAGTTGCTGCGCCACTGCATGCACCCGTTCGCTGGCCTCACTCTCATGCGATAGAATTATTCGCTCTGCCGTGAGCGAGCGGATAGTATCGTTTAACAAAGGAAAGATGGATGACGACAAAGCCGTCATCAACAAAAGCTCAGTTCGCTCAGACGCAACGAAACGCAGCAGATGAGGAATCACCCGCTCTGCCAGTTCAGAACCATCAAGTGGAATGAGTACTCGTCTGATCATGTGCACTCTC
>CAYNXU010000161.1:0-4414 GCA_964401225.1 uncultured Nitrosomonas sp. | reverse complement strand
TTATTTTGATTCAGGTATTTTTTTCTGAATAAATTCAATTTTATAACCATCTGGGTCTTCGACAAATGCAATAACGGTGGTGCCATGTTTCATCGGACCGGCTTCACGTGTTACTCTGCCTCCCAGGGCCTTCACTTTTTCACATGCTTCGTAAGCGTTATCCACTTCTATCGCAATATGACCGAATGCCGAACCAAGATCATATTTTTCCACCCCCCAGTTATAGGTCAGTTCCAGAACCGTGCCTTCTGATTCATTTTGGTAACCCACAAATACCAGCGTGAATTTTCCATCCGGATATTCTGTCTGACGTAATACTTTCATACCTAAAATATCGGTATAAAAATGGACTGATTTTTCGAGATTGCCGACTCTCAGCATTGTGTGCAGTATACGCATTATACTTTTATCATTTCAAAGTCATCTTTACGTGCGCCACATTCAGGGCACGTCCAATTAATTGGAACATCTTCCCACCGAGTCCCTGGCGGTATGCCTTCTTGTGGTGCGCCCTCGGCTTCATCGTAGATATAACCACAGATGAGACACATATATCGGTGGTAAATCTGATTTTCATCGTTAGACATGATAGATAGAAATATCCTTTTAAGTTAAAATTATATTTTACGGTATTATTGCATGTCTCAACCACCCCCCAAAGTATTATCATTTGCTGCAAGTGATCCAAGCGGCGGTGCAGGTATCCAAGCTGATATCCTGACATTAGCCAGTATGGGCTGCCATCCACTTTCCGTTATTACCGCGGTAACCATCCAGGATACTGTTGGTGTCGAGAACATCATGGCACTGGATGCCGAATGGGTTACGGATCAAGCGCGCATCGTGCTCGAAGATATGCCGGTAGATGCCTTTAAAATAGGATTGCTTGGCAGCGTTGAAATTATCGTGGCTATTGCAGAAGTCATTGCGGATTATCCAAATATTCCTGTGGTGCTTGATCCAATACTTGCTTCAGGCCGCGGTGACCCGCTCGCTAATGATCAAATTATCAGGGCGATACGTGATCTGTTGGTTCCACAAACAACCATCATTACACCCAATAGCATGGAAGCTCGGCGACTGGCGCTTGAACACGAAGATGAGTTGGAAGTAATCAACTTGAAGCAGAGCGCAGACCGATTATTGAATATAGGTTGTGAATATGCGCTAATTACAGGTACCCATGAAAACACACTTAAGGTAATTAATACTTTATATGACTCGGGAGGCGTGATCCGCTCTGATGAGTGGCAGCGGTTACCCGGTTCTTATCATGGCTCAGGGTGCACGCTGTCATCTGCAATTGCAGCGTCTCTTGCGCACGGGATACCGATCGCCGAAAGTGTTTATGAAGCGCAAGACTATACGTGGCATGCGCTTAAATCAGGGTTCCGTCCGGGGATGGGGCAGTATTTGCCGGATAGATTCTTCTGGGCATGTGATGATAACGAGCAGGATGAAAAAGCGTAGTTCCATAAATGCTATCTTCTGGAGTTAGTGGTTTATATGCGATTACGCCTGATATTGCGGATACAACGCAGCTATGTGAAATAACGCGCCAGGTGCTCGTGGGAGGTGTTCGATATGTTCAGTATCGAAATAAAATCGCTGATTCCAGTTTGCGCCTGATTCAAGCGGGCGCACTCGCTAAACTTTGTAAACACTATGGTGCTTGCTTAATCATTAACGATCATTATGATCTTGCTCTGGCAGTCAACGCTGATGGAATCCATGTTGGAAGAGAAGATATTTCGATTATTGAAGCGAGAAATTATCTGGGGCCAAACAAAATTATTGGTGTGTCCTGCTATAATCAGTTGAAATTGGCGCTAGAGGCTGAAAATCAGGGAGCTGATTATGTTGCCTTTGGTGCTTTTTTTCATTCGCGAACTAAGGCTAATACTGTAAACGCTTCAACTGATCTGCTGTCTGATGCAAAGAAAAGACTGAAAATTCCTATTGTTGCCATTGGTGGGATTACATTGGCTAATGCAGCTTCACTAATCCATCATGGAAGTGACGCTATTGCAGTTTGTCATGCGCTATTTGGCGCTCAGCAGATTCGATCGGTTGCGGAAGATTTTTCCGCGCTATTTCTGAAAATGGAACAGACTTCATCATTTTAATGACGAGTAAATAAATGACTTCACGCAATCAACAATTATTTGAACTTTCCCAGAAATATATTCCTGGGGGAGTTAACTCTCCTGTACGTGCTTTCAAATCCGTGGGGGGTACGCCTATTTTTTTCCAGCGTGGACAAGGCCCCTATTTCTGGGATGTGGATGGAAAATCCTACATCGACTATGTTGGGTCATGGGGGCCACTCATTCTGGGGCATGCCTATCCCAAGGTCGTTAAGGCGGTGCAAGAAGCTGCACAGAATGGATTATCTTTTGGCGCACCTACCGAAGCAGAATTGGAAATTGCTGAGCTAATATGTAACTTGCTACCTTCAATTGAACAAGTGCGATTAGTAAGTTCAGGTACTGAAGCGGGGATGAGCGCTATTCGTTTAGCACGTGGATTTACTGGCAGAAGCCGCATTATTAAATTCGAAGGCTGTTATCACGGTCATGACGATGCTTTATTGGTCAAGGCGGGATCTGGTGCATTGACTTTTGGTCATCCTAGTTCAGCGGGTGTTCCGTCCGAGACCGCTGCCCATACCATGGTATTAAGTTATAACGATGTGGCCGGCGTAGAAAACGCTTTTAATGAATTCGGTAAGGAAATTGCTGCTGTCATCGTCGAGCCCGTTGCTGGTAATATGAATTTGGTCAAAGCAGAGTCAGCATTCTTATCAGCTTTAAGCAGGTTATGTACGCAGTATGGAAGTGTATTGATTTTCGATGAAGTCATGACGGGTTTTCGCGTTGGTCTGAAATGTGCCCAAGGACTCTACCAAATCAAACCTGATCTTACGATATTGGGTAAAGTGATAGGGGGAGGCATGCCCATGGCTGCATTTGGAGGGCGGAAGGACATCATGCAATGTCTTGCGCCACTTGGTGCAGTTTATCAGGCAGGAACCTTATCGGGTAATCCTGTTGCAGTTGCTGCCGGTCTTGCTACGTTGAGAGAAATACAAGTGCCCGGATTTTATGAAGCACTTGCAGCTAAAACTCAGCAGCTAACGCAGGGACTGACAAGTGTTGCAACAAAGTACAATATAGATTTTTGCGCGCAGGCAGTGGGGGGAATGTTTGGATTGTATTTCCGTAAGGAACTACCCACAAGCTTTGCGGAAGTAATGGCATGCGATAAAGAAGCGTTCAATCGTTTCTTTCATGCGATGCTGCAAGAGGGAGTTTATTTCGCACCGTCTGCATTTGAAGCTGGTTTTGTATCGACTACACATACTGATGAGGAAATCAACAAAACATTGCTTGCTGCAGAGCGTATTTTTAGTCACTGGAAATAATGAGATTAAATTACTTCCGGTATAACCGGAAGTAATTTGCCAGTGCTTAAATCGTAAATAAAAAGCTGGTAGATATAGGGGAAAATCCTAATCTACTGCTAATGTCGCTATATATTCAGCCACCGCTCTTTTTTCCTGAGCACTCAAGCGTAATACGATCATTTGCATGGAGTTATTGGGATCATTAGTGCGACTTCCCTGACGAAATGCGTCTAATTGTGAAATTGTGTACGCTGCATTTTGGCCTGCGAGTTTGGGGTAATGCGGTGGAATACCTGCGCCATTAGGGGAGTGGCAGCTGGAGCACGCGGGTACGTTGTTTTCTATATTACCGCCGTTATATACTCTTTTTCCTAATTCAAACAATGATTCATCGCGGTCACTAATAGATACTGGCTTGGTTTTTTGTTGCGCGTAGTAGGCACCAAGATTTTTCATGTCATCCACGGAGAGGGCCGCAACCATCGAAGCCATCACGGGGTTGTCTCGTTTTGCAGGTGTATCGCCTTCTGCCCTAAAATCCATTAACTGCTTGGTGATATACTCTGCATGTTGGCCAGCAAGCGTTGGATTGATCGGAATAACGCTATTACCATCGGCACTATGGCAGCCCGCGCAAACACCCATAGCAATTTCTTTACCTTTTTCGGGATCACCTTGAGTATTAGGCGCCTGAGCATAGATTTGATTCGAAAATATAAATGCAAGAATAACCGCAGTATTTTTAATGACTTTCATAGTATGAAGAATTGAAGGTTTTAATGATTTTTCTGAAAAAGAAAAGGGCTGGATTGAGTAATGCATTCTAACAAGGTTTATTAATATCAGTAAACTTTCATAGTCAATAATCCATCAAAATGAGAATATTTTTCTTCTTGTTAGTATTGTCTAATATCTTGTTCCTCGTTATTCAGTCAGAATTGAATGAAACAAACAAGCTATCTGTTGCGGAATTGTATCCAGAAAAAATAAAATTGCTACCTTCGCAAG
>CAYNXU010000160.1:3120-4480 GCA_964401225.1 uncultured Nitrosomonas sp. | reverse complement strand
ACCCATTCATGCCACTCCTGTTGACTGAGGTTGCGCGTCACTTTGCTGCAGAGCAGATCGCTCCATGCTGTGGTGGCAAGCCATAAGCGCAATGTTTTGTCGGCACTGCCAGAAACGATGCGTGTACCATCGGGGCTGAAAGTAGCGCTTGATACCGATCCCAGATGCCCTGGCATGGGGTCGCCCAGGGGCAAACCGCTGTTTACCTCCCATAAACGGAGTGTCATATCGTGACTTGCCGAAATGATACGGCTGCTGTCTGGGCTGAAAGCGACGCCATTCACGCGATCCGTATGCCCCACTAACGGCTCGCCAATAGGTTGGCCGGTTTGCGCGTTCCACACCCGCACGGTTTTATCCTTGCTGCCTGATGCAATATATTGCCCATCTGGGCTATAGGCGACATGGATCACATGCCCTGTGTGCCCGCGCATCGGTTCACCGATGGGCAGTTGTGTCATCACATCCCAGCGTCGCAAGGTATGATCGTAGCTAGCGGAAACAATGAATGCACCATCGGGGCTGAAAGCCACACTTCTGACCATTTTTTCATGTCCGCGCATTGGCTCGCCAATGGACAACCTCGTGTTTGCATCCCATAGTCGCACCGTATTATCTTTACCGCTGGATGCAATCCGCGTGCCATCGGGGCTAAATGCAACACTCTCCACACCATCATCGTGCCCTCGCATTGGCTCACCTATCGGCTGACCGGTATAGGCATTCCACAGTCGCACGGTTTTATCACTTGCACCCGAAACAATGCGAGCGCCATCCGGACTAAATACAGCGCCATTGAGGCTCCCCTCATGTCCTCTCATTGGCTCACCTATCGGTTCGCCAGTATCAGCTTCCCACAATCGCAGCGTTTTATCGTCACTACCTGAGAGTATGCGTGTACCATCCGGACTAAAAACGGTGCTCGTCACCATATCCTCGTGTCCTTGCAACGGCACATCAATGAATTGAACATTGTTTGCGTCCCATAGCCGCAGCGTCGCATCACGACTACTCGATGCAATTTGCTTGCCGTCCGGGGAAACCGCAACATTGATCACGGCAGCCTCATGCCCGCGCATCGGTTCACCGATGGGTTGACCGGTACGACTATCCCACAGCCGTAGTGTCTTATCCTCGCTACCTGAAACTATACGGCCAGCATCAGAAGAAAAGGACACACTGGTAATCGCCCCATGATGCCCGCGTAGTGGTTCACCCATCGGCCGCCGCGTATGAACGTCCCATAACCGGACTACCTTATCCTCTCCACCCGAAGCAAGCAGGTTACCATCAGGGGAAAAAGCGACACTACGGATAATCCCTTCGTGTCCACGCCAAGGTTCACTGATCGATTGACCCG
>CAYNXU010000160.1:0-3020 GCA_964401225.1 uncultured Nitrosomonas sp. | reverse complement strand
CTGACTGTAGCCAGGTGTTTTCCATCCGGTGCGATGGCGATACCGACCATTTCTTTCGCGGCAATACTTACCGATTCTTCGAGCGCCTGTCCTGTGTGCGTATCCCACCTTCGTAACACCCCCTCTTCACCAACGAAAACCAGGTGCGTACCATCAGGACTATACGCCATGGCATTGATCGGCGAGTTTGTAGTCCAGATTTTCTGGGTGTTGTATTTTCTATTCAACAGCGTGATGAGCGCTGCATCCACCTTTTTGTTACCTGGCGCAATTTGCCGGGCTGCCAGCAATTGCAGAATGGCACGCTCATCGCCTCCGGGGCGCATACCACTCGAAATATCCAGACTCTCGGAAACCAAGCGTAAGCTGATAATCTCGCGTTGCGCCAGTTTTCTTACTTTTCTTTCGGAATCGGCATGATAGAACCCATAACCCGCCACACCCACCAGCACAATGACACTCAATAACGCGGCTTGCAGTAGTCGCGCTTGTTTGCGTAACCGTGCGGCATCTGCTTGCGCCCGTTCTGCCGCTTTACGCTGTTCAGCTGCCAGCACTTCTGCGGCAGCTTGTTTTTCCAAGGCTGTCTCGAGTGCCATACGCCGTCGGCGTTCTTCTTCTTCTGCGCGCAGACGTTGAATTTCCAACTGTCGCAAACGCCCATCACGCGCTTTGCTGACCACACTGACCAACCGATCATGAATCAACTCAATGCGGCTTACGCCTAATTGCTGATCGATACGGAGTAGCCGGTGTTTATTGGCCAGCAGTGAAAGTTGTTCTCTTGTTAGAAACCCATCCTGTAATGCCTGTTCGACAGGATAACTACTGCGATAGCGATTTCCTTGAATCAAATGGTTCTCAATGAATTCTGAAACGGCTGACGGCATCCCAGCGAGCGCTTCGTCATAAAAATCCTGCAGAATATCTTGCCCGGCTTGATGCAATAGCTCACTGTCAATTTTCCCATCAGGCGAGCGGCGCTGGTTGAGCTGATAGCAACAAAGGCTCAGCAGCACAGGCTCGATCACTGACTGAGCGCTTGCGGCGGCTGAATCAAGATTACCGACAAAATCAACAAGCGGCATGGCAACGTCGGCTGCCAGCACAGCAGCCCCTGCTGCCGTGACTGCTTCAATGGCACGCTCACGAGACATCGGCAATAACCGTAAGCGGTTACGTAACAAAGAAGGTACTTGCGCCTGCCATCCTTCAATCTCTGGCAGAAAATCCTCACGGAAAGACAGCACGACGCGATAGCGTTGCGCTTGCGAATCCAAGTCGGACAAAGCGTGCCGGCCGGTGTCCCCAAGAGTCAGTTCGCTGGGAATACGATTCTCAATGAGATCGGCTAAGCTATTTAACACTAGCCGCATCTGATTGGGGTCTCGCTCACCTTGGGAAAAAATTTCTTCGAACTGATCAAAAACCAATACCGGCGTGAGAAGATAATTATCCTGGCTCCAGATTTTCAGATCGCGACGATGTAGATAACGCCACAAGCTTTCATCCTCAGTAGGTGCTGGAAAATCTGCCGCCGATTCAGTGAGTGCCTCCTGCAATTTCTGTTTCGCTTGATCAAGCGGTAACAGCATTGCTGAAGGGTTGAAATCAAGTCGCAGATGAACAGGAAAATAATGTTCGGCACGCAATAACGGATAAAGCCCCGCCTGCAATAGCGAAGTTTTGCCAAGCCCGGATTTACCATACAGCACCGTCAACGGCGCTTGACGAATCATACGCGCTAGTTCAGTAGCCTCCTCCCTTCGTCCGAAAAAGAATTCACTCGCACTTTCATCATAAGCCGCCAAACCCGGCCACGGCGATTGTGCTGTCAGCGTAATCTCAGTTCTCGCATCGCTGCCAGGCAAAGCCGAGTCAGAAGCGGTCATTGCGGACGGTTTGAAGGAATTATTCATCGCTTAACTGTCACGCTGTCGCTCCGCCCGGATGAGCTTCTTCAATAACGCATTCGTTTGTTCATCTGGAAGACCACCCGGCGCATGGCCAAAATGCAAATTATCTTTCCATTCGCGTGGCACCCTTTGGTATTGCTCTGGATCGTAGGCTTGATCGATAATGATGGGAACTACAAACGTTCTACCTTGAATTGATTTATTTCGATCAAGGGCTTCATGCCATTCACGCCGGAAAAACTTCTCGTCTAATTGATCAGCCGCGCTGGAGATGATGGGCACAAAATAGCGGCTTGTCCGGATTCCGCTCAGAATACGTTCCCGGAAATCCTGCCCCGGCTCAATCGCAGATTTATCGAACCAGATCTCATTATCTGCCACACCCAGTGATTTTAAGGATTCAACCAGTTGAGTGGCCGCAGAAAGATCAGGCGCACGACAATAGCTAATAAAAAACATCGTATTTTGCGGAATGGTCTCGGCCTGCACGACCACAGCCCCATCTTCAGCACCATAGCGCGCTAACCAGCGCTGATGCAACTCGGCGATAAATGCAGCCGGAGAGATATCGGACAGAATTTCCGTTCCCTCACTATAGCTTTTCAAGAAAAAGATTAGCTCTTCTTCCGGTTTCATGGCTTCAACCAACCACTCGCGTTTTCTTTGCGTATCCGAGAGCCGTCTCTGATTGGTCAAGCGTAGGAAGAATCGACTCAGCCACTCGGGGAAATTACAGCCAATCAGCAGCAAATTACGCTGCTGCAATTCGGCGAAAAACTTGACCGGCACATGACTGCCACGCGCTATGATGTTATGCACATATTCCAGTATGTCTTCATCATGAATGGCAAACATGGGAGCGGGCCGGGATTTTCCGAACAAATAAAGCAGATACACTTCCCCTTGGCGAGACAACCAATCGGTAGGTAAATCAGCGCCTTCGCTCGTGGGTAAATAGGGAGAATGAACAATTTCATTGACTGCGCACCGTGTCCTCAAACTGCGGGATAGCCAATCATCCGGTGTTAGTGTCACAAACAACCGAAAATGGGTGATGGCTGCAATTTGTTTGATCGGATCTGGAATAGCCGCCTCACTTTTGGA
>CAYNXU010000159.1:0-4511 GCA_964401225.1 uncultured Nitrosomonas sp. | reverse complement strand
CGAATCATCAGAAGAAGTTTTGCAACTTATTCAGGAAGCTATCGAGTTTCATATCAAAGGTCTTAAAGAAGAAGGCCAGCATATTCCGATGCCACATTCTTCAAGCTCATTTGTTGAAATTCAAACCTGACTGGCTTGCCACGAAAGTGGAGCATGAAAAAACGTGCTTACTGCCCTACCATAATCCTGGACTCCGTTCGTAACCATGGCCGCGTCACAACCAACAAAAGAGTGCGCGAGACAGAGGTAAGCCCGAACACGCTAAAGCAACCTTCAGCTCACTGGCGGAAAAAGGCCTATTGGTTCGCCACGGTGGCAGTCGCTCCAAATGGTATAGTCAACCATGATTAGAATGAAAGAGAACGAGCATCAATGACAAGTTTATGACTTGAATATTGCCGAGATGAATATGGCAACTACGCTACTTCTTCTACGCCGCTTCTTTTCTATTGCCTTGGAACAGCTATACTCATCGCACCTCAAAATTCGGTTTTTATCATCCCTCATCCAGCCTTCTCCCAGCGAGAGAAGGTATAGATGCCAAATTTTGAGTTGCGAAGCGTATACAGTTAACTTTCGCTACTAACGAGCCATCATTTCAGCATCAAGCTGTTTTGCCAAATCCTGTAATGCAGCAGAAATCGTGACCGGGTAGGCAGGGGCTGTTTCAAGACCCGTCATGGCTTTCGGCAGATGAGTATACCCTGCCAATGTTTGCTGACGAATTACGTGTAGTGACTCTTTTGGATGAATCCGCTTGCCAGCGAGCATGAATGGCTTGAGCAGCGGCTGGCCTTCACACGGATCATTCTGCTCCAGCGCTACCGTGTCATGACTCATCTCATTCTGAGGTGTGTAACAGCGATACACCTGCTTTCTTCCCGGCCAGGTGGCTTTACCTTCTGAGCGTTTGCGACGTGGCTTGCCAGCATATTCCTGCAGTTTGTAAGCGCAATCAAAGGCAGGGGCATCGCTGGAAATATCCAGCGCGGTGCCAATACCAAAACCATCTATCGGCGCCTTGGCTGACAACAAGGTTTGCAGTCGGTACTCATCCAGGTTGCCACTGGCAAAAATAGTTGCGCTCTGCAGGCCGCCCTGATCAAATATCTGGCGCACGTTGCGAGCGTGCTCCGCCAAATCGCCGCTATCCAGGCGCACCCCTTTAATGTCGATATGGTCTGCGCGCAGTTTGGGAGCGAGTGCGGCCACCTTACTGGCCGCGGCTTCAGTATCATAGGTATCGATCAGCAAAACGACGTTATCCGGAGTGGAGCGGGCAAAATGCTCAAAAGCCGTCACCTCATCTGTGTGCGCCTGAATGTAGGAATGTGCCATGGTTCCAAACAAGGGAATATCGTAAAGCGCCCCGGCCAGCACAGTGGCAGTCCCCGAAAACCCTGCCAGATAACTTGCACGTGCTGCCAGCAATCCGGCCTCAGCACCATGCGCGCGGCGCATACCAAAATCGACCAGTAATTTATCGGGCGCAATCAATACTGAGCGAGCGGCCTTGGAGGCAATGAGCGTTTCGAAATGCAGGAGGTTAATGAGTCGCGATTCGACCAATTGCGCTTGGGGTAGCGGCGCAGTAATGCGCAGGATAGGCTCATTGGGAAAAAACAAGGTGCCTTCCGGCATGGCGTGAACATCTCCACTGAAGCGAAATTGTTCAAGATAATCGATGACTGAAGAGTGGAAGCGTGTCGCCAGCCAATTGAGCTCCTCAGGTGAAAATTTTAGATTTTCAAGAAAATCCAGCGCCTGCTCCAATCCGGCTGCCACCATAAAATTTCGTCCGGGCGGCAATTTACGGATGAATAGCTCAAACACAGCCGTGTCTTGCATATCCTGCTCAAGATAGCTTTGCAGCATCGTAAACTGATAAAGATCAGCGAGCAGCGGACTGGATAGCGGATTCATGCAATGATGTCCTCAAACTGGATCATTGTTGCACCCAGGCGCGTCATTTCTTCCAGCGCATGCAAGCCGTCCTCCGGCTGCAGATTGATTGCGCCGATCGCATCTTCAAGCACAAACGCAGTGTAATGATAATGCAACGCATCCTTCACGGTATTGAGCACGCAGTATTCAGTCGCAACACCGCCGATAAACAGACGGCGAATACCCAACTGCTGAAGTAACGCATGGAGTTGCGTATCAGCAAAACCGGAGTAGGCTTCTTTCTCAGCGGTCGTTGCTTTGGAAATGACCTGTGTATTCATAGGAAACTCAATGTCCGGGTGAAACGCAGCGCCTGAGGTAGTGGCCAGGCAATGCGGCGGCCATGGCCCACCTTGCTGCTCGAAAGAGCAGTGATCGGGCGGGTGCCAGTCGCGGATTGCAAAAACCGGTCGTCCGTGATCATGAAAAAGCATCAAATAGCGATTAATCACAGGAATGATCGCATCACCCATGGGCACCGCCAGACTGCCACCGGGCAGAAAATCATTCTGCATATCGGCGATTAAGAGCGCATCTCCACTTTCTAGCAGCACATTCATAACAAATCACCCCGATCATTAATACTCGTCATTGTGGCGCCAAAACCAAAGGTATCACTACGTGCATATGAATTATGGCTACTGTAATATCAATACGCCTAGCTTAGCTACCACGTATCAATAACACCGGTATAGGCGCAGCCCGCGTTATCCCTTCAGCAACGCTGCCTAATACCAAGCGGCTGAAGCCCGAGCGACCATGGGTACCGATAACAATCAATTCAGCTTGCCAGCGCTCGGCTTCCGCAATAATGATATTGGCAGTGCGCTCGTTTTTTGCTTCGAGTAATTTTGTTTCCGCTGTCAGCCCCGCCTGCTGCACTAGCGCCAGCGCCTCATCAATTATCCGCTGACTGCTCGCTCTGATCGTTTCTTGAAGTTCCGCGTAATTGATGTAGCTATCGTCCACCCAATAAAGAATATCTTCGAACACATGCACCAGCTCAAGCTGCGCATGATGCAGCTGTGCCAGTTTGATCGCTTCCTGCAGCGCGGTATTTGAAGTGGTACTACCATCAACCGGAACGAGAATTTTTTGATACATGATGCCCCCCGTGAAAGATTATCCTTTTACACATACTTTAGGCCGAAGAAAAGCAACTCTGCGCGCAAGCCCCGCCTGCTCGGTCGCTTCGGCAACTAAATCGACGTCCTTGTAGGCCCCTGGCGCTTCCTCCGCCGCCCCACGCATGGAACGCGTACGAATCAGGATACCTTGCTGTGCAAGCTCGCCAATCAGTTGTTTTCCCTGCCAGCGTGACAATGCCTGGCGTCGACTCATCGCGCGGCCTGCACCATGGCTGGCTGAAGCGAATGCAGGATTCCCACTATTCCCTGCCAGTACATAAGAACCTGTCCCCATACTGCCACCGATAATTACGGGCTGGCCAACCGCACGATAGCGTTCAGGCAGCATGGCGTGCCCCGGCCCGAATGCGCGGGTAGCACCTTTACGGTGCACATGCAGCAGCCTGGATTTTCCATCGATGGTATGTTTTTCTATCTTGCACGTATTGTGCGAAACATCGAACAATGTTTCAAGTTCACCGCTTGGAAAAATCTCCCTAAAGGTTTCGCGGGTGAGTTGCGTCAAGATTTGCCGGTTGGCGAGCGCACAATTGATGGCAGCCTGCATGGCACCGATATACTGCTGTCCTTCCGGAGAATTAATCGGCGCGCAAGCCAATTCACGGTCAGGCAAATGAATGCCACAACGAACAGCCGCTTTAGCGAGCATGACGAGATAATCCGTACCAATTTGATGCCCTAATCCACGTGATCCGCAGTGGATGGAGATCATTATCTGGCCTTCCCGCAATCCAAAAGCCTGCGCGGCTGCCGTATCGTATATCCGCTCCACTACTTGAACTTCAAGATAGTGATTGCCTGATCCAAGGGTTCCCATCTCACCGCGCTGGCGTTTCTTGGCTAACTCAGAAACGTTAGCGGGTACCGCGCCTGCCACGCACCCCTGCTCTTCGATATACTCCAAATCCGCTTCACTGCCATAGCCCTGCCGAACCGCCCAGCGTGCCCCACCCAATAACACTTGATCAAGCTGCTTCACATCCAGTTTGAGCGCACCTTCCTCGCCTACCCCAGCAGGAATGACCTGAAATAGTCTATCGGCAAGCCTCTCAAGACCGGGAATGACCTCCTGCAAATTTAACTGACTACGCAAGCAACGGATGCCACAGGAAATATCGAAACCAACTCCCCCGGCTGAAATGATTCCGCCTTGCTCAGCATCAAATGCCGCAACCCCCCCGATAGGAAAACCATAGCCCCAATGAGCGTCCGGCATGGTCATGGCAGCTCCCACTAAACCAGGTAATGCCGCGACATGCGCAATTTGCTCAAGTACCTTATCGTCCATGCTTTCCAGCAAGGGTGCGCTGCCGTAAAGCAATACCTCACCGCGTTGCTCGCCCGGCTGCAGAGGGAGTTTCCAAAGATAGGGCTGAATTTGATGTAATTGCTGTAGATTCATTTTATACGTCCACGACA
>CAYNXU010000158.1:0-4550 GCA_964401225.1 uncultured Nitrosomonas sp. | reverse complement strand
TAAGTAACGAAAGTCGAAAAAGATTCATAAGGATCATCCCATCAAAAACTTAATGTATAACAAAATTGCTGTTTTTTAGCGTACCCAACCATTAAGGGACCTCTAAAAATCCATATTTGCGAGCATCCACTGCGCGGATTGCTTGCTTACTCCGCTTCGTCACAATACGTCGTTGTTCACAAAAAATGTTTCCTTACATATCAATCATAGGCTGCGTCAACATTTTTTGTTCTCGCCTCGTCTTGTTTAAAACTCTGAATTTTTAGAGGCGCCCTTAACTCATGAAATGGACATTCCAGATCGTTCGTCGATTTGTAATGGCCCACTTCCTGAGAATCGGTCAAGATAAAGGTAAATCACCGGCGTAATAAATAAGGTGATCACCTGAGAAAATAATAACCCACCCACCACCGCCAGTCCCAGTGGTTGACGCAACTCTGCACCCGCACCAATCCCCAACGCAATCGGTAGTGCGCCCATCATGGCAGCAAGTGTCGTCATCATGATAGGCCGGAAACGCAATAAACAAGCTGTCCGAATCGCTTGATAAGGCGCCATGTACTGCTTGCGTTGCGCATCCAATGCAAAATCAATCATCAAAATAGCATTTTTTTTGACTATTCCGATGAGCATCAGAATACCAATCATAGCGATAATGGAAAGTTCGATATCAAATAGCCACAGTATACCCAACGCACCGACTGCTGCCGAAGGAAGACCGGAAAGTATGGTGATGGGGTGAATATAGCTTTCGTATAACACGCCAAGTAATACGTACATGACCAACAATGCAGCTACAATCAATACAATCTGGCTGGTTTGCGAAGCTTGGAAAGCTGCCGCATCGCCTGCAAAACGAGTCAATATATTCTCCGATAGATTCATTTCTTGCTCGAATCGTTCTATCAGTCTGGCAGCATCCCCCAATGCGGCACCTGGCGCAAGATTGAACGAGATCGTCAATGACTCGAGCTGCCCCACGTGATTGATCGCAAGCGGGCCGATTTCACGCACGACCGTGGCTACACTCGGCAAGGGTACCAGCGCACCACTTTTTGCACGTAAGTGGATATGATCGAATGCGCTTTCATCAGCACGATACTCCCCGGCCACCTGGAGAATGACCCGATAACTGTCACTCGAGGTAAAAATAGTCGATACCTGGCGCTCGCCAAACGCGCTATAAAGTGCTGAGCGTATCGTCGCGATATCTACACCGAGCAAATTGGCTTTATCGCGATCGATCTCAACGCGTGCTTGCAATCCCTTGAGCTTCTGATCGCTGGTGACATCACGAAAAACCGCCTCTGCTTGCCGCATCTCTGACATCATGGACTCTGCTGCCGCGTATAGACCCTCGGCCCGCACACTGCGCATGACATATTGATAGCGGCTCTTGCTGGGCATGCTGCCAATTCGCAGATTTTGCGTGGGAGTCATGAATACTCTGACCCCCGCAATATCACGCACATCCTGACGTAGTGTTTTCAAAACATTGCTCATCGAGGGTCGCTCACTACGAGGCTTCAAGCCGACAAACATCCGCGCACTGTTTGCACCCTCCGTGAAAGCGATACTATTATCGACGAGGGGGCTTGCCCGGATAATATCGCTCGTTTGTTCCACTAGCTTGATCATCGCTGGAAAAGAGATATCTTCAGCCGCTTCGATCGCAATCATAATTCTGCCTGTATCTTCTTCGGGAAAGAATCCCTTGGGGAGGATCATGAAAAGCACCCCAGTCGCAATAAAAGTACTGATGGCGATACCTAACACTGTCCTACGATGACGCAAGGCCCCATCCAGAAAAAAGGCGTAAGCTGCCAGCAAATGGTTGAAACCACTTTCAAACCATTGCGTCAATATCATACTCCACCCGTCAGATGGTTGATGGACTAGATACCGGCTTGCCATCATGGGAATAAGCGTCAAGGACACCAAAGCGGACATGAGTACTGCGATACTGACGACCGCAGCAAATTCGTGAAACATCATTCCAATCACTCCCGGCATAAAAAAAACGGGTATGAATACCGCGACGAGTGAAATGGAAATGGATAGGATAGTAAAAGTAATTTCTTTCGATCCCCGCAAGGCGGCTTGTAATGGTGATAAACCGTCTTCAATATGGCGCACGATATTTTCCAACATCACAATGGCATCATCGACCACCAATCCTACCGCAAGCGTAATAGCCAGCAGGGAAATATTATCTAAGGTATAGTCAAAAACCCGCATGAACGCCACTGTACCGAGTAATGAAATGGGTAGAGATAGCGCCGGGATAAGCGTCACCATAGGTTTGCGCAAGAATAAAAACATGACCAGAATAACTAGTGCCACGGTTAATCCAAAAGTCATTTGCACATCAAAAATCGCCTCACGGATCGATTGCGATCGATCAAGATAAAACGCCAACTGAGCGGAAGGAGGTAACTGCGCATTAATCCCGGGCAAGGCTGCTTTGACAGCATCAACAGTCGCTACGACATTTGCACCCGGTTGCGCATATACGAGCATACTGATAGAGGGTTGACCATTCGTCCAGCTCGCTGTCTTCACCGACTCCACACTATTTTCAACCACAGCCACATCCGCTAGTCTGACGGGATGACCATTAGGTGTAGTCGCAACAATCAATTCTGCAAATGCTTCAGCATTGCTCAACTGTCGATTGGCCTGAATAATCAATGTCTGACGTGAACCATCCAGCGTTCCGATGGGTGAATTGTCATTGGCCACTGCTAACGCTGCCGCAATATCGTCAACCGTCATGTCACGTGCTGCCAACGCATACGGATTGACCTGCACCCGCACCGCAAACTTTTTCTGGCCATTAACCCGTATTTCCGCTATACCAGGAAGCGTAGATAGGGTTGGCACGATTAGCTTGTCGGCAAAATTATTCAATTCTGGAAAGGGCATCGTCTCCGATGTCAGCGAAAGCACTGTAATCGATGTGTCAGCTGGATTGATTTTCCGATAGGAAGGCATCGTCGTCATCTCAACTGGCAATGATCGTTGCGCCCGCAATAATGCTGCTTGAACATCCACAGCAGCGCTATCCATGTCGCGATCCTGATTGAATTCCAGTGTGATTGTGGTAGTGCCCTGAGTGCTGGTCGAACTGATAATCGATAAACCGGCGATTGCAGAAAACTCCCGCTCCAGAGGTGTCGCAACAGCCGAAGCCATGGTATCCGGGCTTGCGCCGGGTAACACAGCGCTTACTGTAATAGTCGGCGTATCAAAACGGGGTAATGCGGCAATTGGCACGCTGCTATAAGCTAACAACCCGGCAATAACCGCAGTCAATGACAATAATACAGTCATCACAGGGCGACGAATGCACAGTTCTGCCAGCGTCATCGCTTATTTAGGAGCACTAATAGCATTGAGGGAGTTAAACATTCCCGCTCCCGAATCGGGTATCCATTGTGCCTGATCAGAAAAAAACTGCTGCCCACAAGCTGACTGTGCACTTATATCATCGCTTCTACTTTCTCTCACCATACTGCCAGGGCGTAGATTTTGCATACCTTCTATGACGACACATTCGCCCTGTGTTAAGCCCTCCACAACAGCGATGCCATCCTGGATCAACCTGACAGTGACCGGTTGTGGATCCGTTTTATGATCCTTCCCAACCACGAAAACAAATTGACCGCGCGGACCCGTTTGTAAAGCTTGGGCAGGAACAGTCAATACATCAGGCAAAGTGCTGGACACAAGGGTGACATTAGCGAACATGCCAGGCCAGAATTTTCCATCTGCATTGGCAAATTCAGCTTTGATCCGTATCGTGCCGCTCGCGGTATCCACTGCGCTATCAATGAAGACGATTCGTCCTTCACGCGCCTGCATACCCGGCAAATCAAGTTGTGCAGTGATCGTTACCTCTCCTTTGGCAAGCGCCTGCTTCAAAGGCGCCAATTCACGCTCGGGCAATACGAAGCTGACATGAATCGGATCAATCTGGGTAATACTCACCAGCATGGTAGCTTCGGGCCGCACCAAACTTCCCGGGTATACCTGAATGGCGCCCGTACGTCCCGAGATCGGCGCAACAATCTCTCCATAGTTCCTGGCAACACGATCAGCTTCGACTGCAGCCTGGTCAAACTGTAATTGATTTCGCAATACATCGACCTGATTCTCTGCCACGTCGAGAGCAGCTTGCGAAATAAAATTTTTATAGAATAATTCCCGTTGACGATCGAGCTGACGTTCCGCATTCTTCAACTCAACACGCGTCTTGGCAAGTTGCGCAATAGCCTTGGCTAAATTAGCTTCTTCCGCACGTGTGTCCAGAGTAAACAACCGTTCCCCTTTACTTACGAATTGGCCTTCCTTGATATGTACCGTTTTGATCGTAGCCGTAATCCGGGAACGCACTTCCACTGCTTGCAAAGAAGTTACCGATCCTTTAACTTTGGATTTAACCGGCACATGGCGTTGTGCCACAGTGGCCATTACCACTGGAATAGCGCTGGTCTCTGTTTGAAGATGATCGACTGCGGGAGCAGGCGTACGTAGCAACCAAAAACCAG
>CAYNXU010000157.1:0-4560 GCA_964401225.1 uncultured Nitrosomonas sp. | reverse complement strand
GAAGTGATTACATGAAAATATTATTATTGTTACATATACTCGGTGTGGTCATTTGGGTGGGAGGGATGTTTTTTGCTTATATGGTCTTACGTCCGGTTGCAGCACAGTTGCTTGAATCGCCTATACGGTTGAGATTGTGGTGTGCCGTGTTTAGCCGATTCTTTCCGTGGGTTTTTTTATCGGCGGGACTGATTCTGGTGAGTGGTCTTTAC
Source organism: uncultured Nitrosomonas sp. (assembly GCA_964401225.1). GTDB lineage: Bacteria > Pseudomonadota > Gammaproteobacteria > Burkholderiales > Nitrosomonadaceae > Nitrosomonas. The sequence continues at coordinate 4,348 of CAYNXU010000157.1, read as the reverse complement.
ATGGTGATACAAATGGGCGGTTTTGCGAGTGTAGGCTCGTCAATTCATCTCATGTTTGCGCTGGGTATGCTTATGATGCTGATTTTTATTTATGTTGTTTTCTCGGCATTTAAAAAGCTTAACTATCATGTTGTCAGAGGGGAATGGCCATCAGCAGGCGCTGCATTAGGACGAATTCGCATGCTGATTGGAGTTAATCTTATGCTGGGAATTGCAACTATTACTGTTGCGGTTTTAGGCGGGTCGGTCTAGGAGGCTGTCCGAGAATAGCGATCGTAGCGAGGGCGAGAGCTGGTTAGGCAGGATTTTTCGATCATTTGAGGCGAATAGCGATGGTAGTAAGGGCGAAGCTGACTGAACTGGCCTTTCCGATCATTTTAGGCGGATGGTTGTTTTATTTAACCAAAAGGATCGGAAAATCTGACATGGCTGCTTCGTCTGCAGCAGATCAGCCTATTCTCGGGCAGCCTACCAGGCTGATCAAATCGTAAAAGCACACAACTACTTGCGTGCTTCATTATCAATGAGAATCAATAGAGGCAAAAAAATATGCACATAGAAAAGGATACCGTGGTATCACTCCAATATTATAAATTGTCCAATCCGCAGGGTGAAATTGTGGATGAATCAGCTTCGCCAATAAGTTACTTGCACGGAGGGTATGGGGGAATGTTCCCTGTGGTAGAAGCCGCATTGCAAGGAAAGGAGGTAGGATATTCTCTATCGCTTGCACTGGAGCCGGAAGAAACCTTTGGAGAATATGACAGTGAATTGATCCGAATAGAACCTCGTAGTGCATTTCCGGAGAATATTGAAGTGGGTATGCAATTCGAAGGTGGGGAAGAAGATTCCGAAGATATGATGATTTATACGGTTACTGATGTGACCGATGATATCGTGGTCGTCGATGGCAACCATCCACTGGCAGGAATGGCTTTACAATTTGAGTGCACTGTTATGGAGGTACGTGCAGCTACCCCTGATGAGCTTTCACATGGTCATGTGCATGGGTCGCATGGCCATGATCACTGAACGATGGCATGAACGAAACTTCGGTAAAACGAAGTTTCGTAAATAAGTTTTTGTTTATGCGTTTTACCTACCTTGCATTTAAGGGCATCTTTAAAAATCCATATTTGCGAGCATCCGCTGCGCGGATTGCCTGCTTACCCCGTTTCGTCACAATACGTCGTTGTTCACAAAAAATGTTTCCTTACATATCAATCCTATGCTGCGTCAACATTTTTTGTTCTCGCCTCGTCTCGTTTAAAACTCTGAATTTTTATAGATGCCCTTAAGAGTTTCACCGGGGGGGGCCTATCAGTCTTCTTCCAGCATCGATCTCAATGTATAAAGATGCTCCAGTGCTTGCTTGGGACTTAGCTCATCGGGGACGAGTTGACTTAAATGTGTAAAAATAGGGTGTTCTGTTTCAGAGAAAGGCTCCCTTGTAGAAGGTGATTCCGAAAATAAATCTAATTGCGGATTCTTGCCAACATTTTCTTGTTCCAATTTGGTCAATATTTTTCTGGCTGCTTTGATCACTGGGCTGGGTACACCCGCCAGTGCTGCCACATGCAGGCCGTAGCTCTGGCTGGCAGGACCCTCATTGACCGAATGTAAGAAAACAATATGTTGTTTGTATTCAACAGCACCTAGATGGACGTTGACCGCTTGTGCGAATTCTTCCGCCAGCCTGGTCAGCTCGAAATAATGCGTTGCAAAGAGTGTATAGCTCTGGTTTTTGGTGAGTAAATAGCGTGCAATCGCAAACGCCAGCGCCAAGCCATCGAAAGTAGATGTTCCTCGTCCGATTTCATCAACCAATACCAGGCTTTGTGCGGTGGCATTACGCAAGATATTAGCGGCCTCGGTCATTTCGACCATAAAGGTAGAGCGCCCGCCCGCCAGGTCATCCGATGCGCCGATGCGGGTAAAGATCTGATCGATCGGGCCAATACGCACGCTATTTGCAGGCACGAAGCTACCGCAATGTGCAAGCAAAGCAATCAATGCAACTTGCCGCATATAAGTAGATTTTCCACCCATGTTGGGACCCGTGATGATGAGCATTTGCCGTCTGCCAGCGCCCCATAAACCGAGTTGGGAGTCATTGGCGATGTAATGATCGACTTGGCTTTCCACGACGGGATGGCGGCCTGCCTGGATTTCTATGACGGAGTCATCCGTAAAGATCGGTAAGGTATAGTTAAGCGATTGTGCGCGTTCAGCCAGCGTACTTAGTACATCGATTTCTGCCACACTTTGTGCCATCTTCTGCAAATGGCTGATATAAGCTGTGAGTTCTTGTAGTAGGGCCTCGTATAAAAATTTCTCCCGAGCGAGAGCGCGATCTTTAGCTGCCAGTGCCTTGTTTTCAAACGCCTGTAATTCAGGCGTGACAAAACGTTCAGCGTTCTTCAAAGTTTGTCTTCTGCGATAGTCGGATGGAATTTTGTCGCTGTGCGCGTGGGTGATTTCAATATAGAAACCATGCACGCGGTTATATTCCACTTTGAGATTAGCAATACCGGTACGCGATTTTTCCTGCGCTTCCAGTTGCAGTAGAAATTCGCCGCAGTTATTCTGTAAAGCACGCGACTCATCCAGCTCAGCATCGTAGCCGTCTGCAATCACTCCGCCCTCGCGTAATAGCGCACTTGGCTCGGAAAGCAATGCGCGCTGCAGTAGTGAGACCAGCTCACTGTTTGGCAGCATAGCGCTGGCCAGCAGCGTAAGATGCTCACTTGTGAGATCACCTACCAGGGTAACGATTGCTGGCAGACAGGCTAAACTATCACGCAAACTGGAAAGATCACGCGGTCGCGCTGATTTGAGTGCAATACGTGCCGTGATGCGCTCAATATCGGCGATATGCTTTAGGTATTCCTTGATACCCTTATAAGGCGCCACTTTACCGGGCGCTTCGATTAATCTGGAGATGCTATCAAGACGATGCTGGAGAATCGAGTAATCCCGCAGTGGATGGTGCAGCCAGCGTCGCAGTAAGCGGCTGCCCATACTGGTTGAACAGGTATCCAATAAGGACATTAATGTGGGTGAAGTCTCTCCCCGTAAAGTCTCCGAGATCTCGAGATTGCGTCGTGTTGCAGCATCCATTCGAATATAGGCGCCATCATGCTCAACCTGCAATGCCGTAACGTGCGTGATATCGACACCCTGGGTGAGGCGAGCGTATTCGAGCAGCGCGCCAGCAGCCTGCAGTGCTGCATGTAAATCATCGCAACCGAAACCAGTTAGATCATAGGTGCCTAATAATTGGGTAAGGTTACGAACGGCACTGCTGTAATCGAATTGCCATGCAGGTAGTTGTCTGCAAATGCTGGATTCAGTCAGCGCAAGTGAATCCGCCTGCGATTCGGGTAAAAGAATCTCGGCAGGCTGCAAACGCTCTAATTCGCTCACCAGATTTTCCTGAGATGTTTCCAGAACACATAGCTGACCGGCAGCCAGATTGAGCCACGCCAATCCTAGCGTCGATTTATGTAATGACAGTGCCAATACGATACTGTCACGCTTGTCTTCCAGCAAAGCAGCATCGGTCAGTGTGCCAGGCGTGATAATGCGGGTTACCTGGCGTTCTACTGGCCCCTTGGCTGTAGCTGGGTCTCCGACCTGCTCGCAAATTGCAACTGATTCGCCTAATTTAACTAATTTCGCTAAATATTGATCTGCCGCATGATAGGGCACCCCCGCCATTTTGATGGGTTTCCCTGCCGAGGCGCCACGTTGGGTCAATGTAATATCGAGCAACTTTGCCGCCTTTTCGGCATCCTCAAAGAACAGCTCGTAGAAATCCCCCATGCGATAAAACAGCAGCTTGTCAGTGTGCTGTGCTTTGATGCGCAAGTACTGCTGCATCATGGGGGTATGATTTTCAGAAGTCATGAGATCGAAGGAGAATTGGGAGTAAAGCCTGCTATTTTAGCAGGCTAGGGTTGTGCAATGGGCCGTGATGATCCTACTTTGGACAATGCTATGAATGAGATGTTGGCAGGGAGCAAAAAAACTATTTTGGAGAGGGCTAGGAGGCTGTACGGGAATAGCGATCATAGCGAGGGCGAGGCTGGTTGAGCAGAATTTTTCGATTATTTGAGGCGAATAGTCATTCTATACTTCGCGCGGCCACATTTGCGGTTTTCTAGCGCGCTCTTTTGCCCGATAACGGCGTTGCGAAAACAGTTACATAGCTCGCTATGCGTCTGTTTTCGCGCCTTGCTATCGAACAAAATAGCCTTGCCATAAAAGCCGCAAACATGACCGCGCGAAGTATATTCAACGAAAAGAATCGGGAAATCCGGCCAATCAGGCTCGTTCGCAGTAGATC
>CAYNXU010000156.1:1492-4568 GCA_964401225.1 uncultured Nitrosomonas sp. | reverse complement strand
CGTCGAACTTCCCGGTTCCTACCCTCTTTTAATATCACATGATACCAACGATTAGAGCCCTCCCCGCCTTGTTCGGACAAATCGCTGAAATTAGCCTGACCATCTCCCAGTTCAACACCTGTTAATAATTGGTTCTTTTGCTCCGGGGTCAAGCTGCCTACAATTCTTACCGCATATTCGCGCTCTACCTGGTAACGGGGGTGCATGAGCTGGTTTGCCAATACCCCATTGGTTGTAAATATCAACAATCCACTCGTATTAAAATCCAATCTGCCAATCGCTACCCAGCGGGATGATTTCAACTGGGGCAGTTTATCAAAAACAGTTGGTCGACCCTCGGGATCATGGCGACTAACGATTTCACCCTCTGGCTTGTGATAAAGAATCACTCGTGGCAACCGCTCATTGGTATTGATTCGAATGATACGTTTATTCACGCGCACCAGATCTCTTAACCCGACCCGGTCACCCAATTTTGCAATCTTTCCATTGACACTGACCTGTCCTGAGGCAATTAACGCTTCCATCTCACGCCTAGAACCCAACCCGCTTTGAGCCAGTATTTTGTGGAGCTTATGAGTTTCCATTAGGCTTGGTTTGATGGAAGCATCATCGCCCATAGAGGCAGAAACCTGCTTTTGCTTTGGTCTAAGTGGCCGTTTGATGCGCATTGACTTTATTTGGCTATAGGAATAATTTTGAATAGAACTGATTATTGATAAACAGAATAGAATCTCTACATTGAATTAGACACTGTCAACCCATTAATCAGAAAGGCAACTTAATTCCCGGTGGCAAACCCAACCCGCCGGTTAAACCCGCCATTTTTTCTTGCGTTGTTGTTTCCACACGACGCACAGCATCATTAACTGCAGCCGCAATCAAATCTTCCAGCATTTCTTTATCGTCACCCATCAGACTACTGTCGATATTGATTCTCTTAACATCATAACGGCAAGTCATCACCACTTTGACCATACCCGCCCCGGATTGACCCTCTACTTCTATCGTGGCAAGCTGTTCTTGCATTGCCTTCATATTTTCCTGCATCTGTTGCGCTTGCTTCATTAAATTGCCTAAATTAGCTTTCATCATTTACTTGCCTCCATTATTCAATTGGTTTAATCGAAGATACAATTAGCTTAGCATCAAAATTTTCTATTAATTCTCTCACAAAAGGATCTGCCTCAATGGCTGCAATCGCTTCAGACTGCTTTGCCTGTTTTTCACGATCCTGCATGACCATTGACGTCAAGCCCGTGACACTGCCGATCGCGAACGTGACTTGAATGGGTTTCCCAAAATAGTTTTCCAGCGCAGCCTTCAGCTTATCCTGATATGCTTTTTCTAACAAATATTTATGTGGCTCTGGCACACACAACTCAATTTTATTATCTGAAAAAAGTTTAGCCTCGCAATGTTGCGCCAGCATCTTTGTCATCCCATTCAGTTTCAGATGTTCAATGACAGCCAGCCAAGCTTGATTAGGAGTATCAGAGGTTTCAACCTTTCTCTCCTGCATCGGTTCATTGATGTAAATAACTTGATTTTTTGTCTGATGCGATACTTGCGTGATCTTCCCCTCCTTTCCTGGATTTTTGGCTATCTCATCCGAGGACAGTTGATCGGGTATAAATGCCAACATACGCATCAATGTCATCGTAAACCCGGCATATTCATCCGGCGCCAGATTCAAATCATTTCGTCCGTGCAGCACAATTTGATACAACAATTGAACATCTTCGGGTGTAAAACATTTTGCTAACTCAAACAAACGTTCACGTTCAGGCAAAGCTTCATCAATCGCCTGAGGAGCAATCTGCGCGAGTGCAAGACGATGAAGTACAGTTGCAAGATCCTGTAAGGCCGTGTCGAACGACAAGCTTCGCCCCTCCATCTCATCCGCAATCGACAGCATCTTCGCACCCTTTTTTTTAACCAGTGCTTCCAGTATTTCATAGAGATAATCCTGATCTATGACACCTAGCATGGTGCGCACGTTAGCTTCTTCGATAACACCATTTCCATAGGCAAGGGCCTGATCGAGCAAACTCAAGGCATCTCGCATACTGCCTTGCGCAGCTCTTGCCACTAGCCGCAAAGACCCAAGATCAAACGCGATTTGCTCTTGAGACAATATTTTTTCCAAATAGGCTGCAATCAAAGAAGCAGGAATTTGTTTTAAATTGAACTGAAGACAACGCGACAATACGGTAACAGGTATTTTCTGCGGATCAGTGGTTGCCAGAATAAATTTGACGTGTTCTGGTGGCTCTTCCAGGGTTTTGAGCATGGCATTGAAAGCTGACCGAGAAAGCATGTGCACTTCATCAATAAGATACACTTTATAACGCGCAGCAGTGGGCGCATAGCATGCACTCTCCAGCAACTCACGCATACTATCAACTTGGGTGTTGGATGCTGCATCCAATTCAACCAGGTCAATAAAGCTTCCCTTCTCTATCGCTATACAAGCCGAGCATTGACCGCATGGTGTAGCGGTCACCCCTGTCTCACAATTTAATGCTCTGGCAAGGATTCTCGCAATCGTTGTTTTTCCGACACCTCGCGTGCCGGTAAACAAGTAAGCATGATGCAAGCGATTCCGCTCGAGAGAATTAGCGATTGCTGTAACAATATGATCTTGCCCGGTCAACTCGGAAAAATTTCTTGGACGCCATTTCCGGGCGAAAACCTGTGTTTGTGACACGATATTTATCAAATGAATGAAAAGAGCAGATGATTATCAATAACCTATCTGTTAGGGTGGCGAGCCGAACCCCCGGCACTTGCAAAAAATAGCTGTGGCTGCTTCCTTCCGGATCTGACCAGGTTCACTACCTTGCAATGCGGGGAGGCCCGCCATAAGATAATTTTATATCAATCAGCCAGGCTGATTGATAAATTACTTCACTTTACCAGTATTGTTAAGCTACTAGGTAGAAGAGCTTCAAAGCCAACATTGTCAATATTGATTTTTATTACAAAGCCCTTTGCCGCTACTTCAGCAAAGGGCCTTTCAGAACGAAATATTACCATATAACCTTCAGGAAGTAGGAGGTTTTTGCTTTAATTG
>CAYNXU010000156.1:0-1392 GCA_964401225.1 uncultured Nitrosomonas sp. | reverse complement strand
GTTTTTGCTTTAATTGGGTTCTGACGGCGATTTTTAGACAGTGTAAAATGGCAAGCAATAAGGATAAATTTAATGGGAGAAAACCCCTCCCCTGTTCTCAATTCACTTAACTAAAGAGGAGCGACAAAAATTAGATCAGCTGGCCCAGGGCACTTCTCTGGCCGAGTATATACGCTCACGCATATTTGACGGAAATGCACCGGCTCACAGAACCAAAGGGCATTTCCCGGTCACGGACGAACAGACTCTTTCAAAAATTGGGAATGTTAGGGCAATCACTTCAGCATCTGATGATATTTACAGACAGGCTATAGAGGATGAGTTCTCGCTGGTGCCTGAATGCCGATGCTGCAAAGAGGAAAATCCCGGTGCTGCCAAGGATGATTCTCCCAGTCCATGGCAAGTGCTATAAAGACATTCACGGGCTGAAAAAGCTGCTCTTCACAAACCTCAAAAAGAAATTACAAGCAGTTTTTCTGTCAGCTGCAATCCATGATCGATAGATTGCCACTCGCTTGTCTGCTTGCGGCAGTTTACAGTTCCGAGATCTGGGACACTCCACCAAATAATCATTCTCCACAAAAAGGTATCAAACAACATCAATAGTCATAGATTGTAATCATTTTTCATGATAGCGTCAGTTTTGTACAGTTAGCATCATGAGGAATCATTGTTTTTCATGACTAAAGTACTAAAACAAACCATAGCAAGCCTTCGTGTTCTGCCATTTACAAATGATCGTTTCTTTACTCCAACGGATCACTAAATGTTCCTAACCGTGGAGGAGATTTCAAATCAGTTCGTTTAAAGGTAAACAAGAAAAACACGGTATACGCGTTATAAAACGTGTCGGCAAGAAAGGGTAAGGAAGAACCGATGAATCGGCCGGATGGCCATTCAAAAATATCCAAATGGAAATTCACGTATCCTGTTTGATATTCTGCCTTGTAGAATGATAGTTCGGGCAGGGAGATGGGTATCAAGGAGCCTTGCACAGGCGGGATTCCAAAAAATACATTGCCTTGTTCAGTTCCCAAGGAACCGATGATGATATTAATGCGATAGGCTGTATTTTCTGCGTCATCCCGAACAGTATATCCATGCTGCCCCAACCACCTTACCACGGCCTCCCTGACAACATCTTTGTCCCCGCTTATTGAAGAAATATCGAGTTTCACATTGGAACCCGGTGGAATAGGCAGAGGTGATTCAGTTTGCTTGGGAAGGCTACGCACCACTGCTTCGCTGATCAATAATTGCTCGGTAGCTGTTCTGGATGCATGCGTTATTTTCTGCGTAGTTGAACAAGCTGATAACAAACTGGCCAATACTATGATTGAACAAAGGATCTTAGCTATTTTTGTGATCATTTTTAGCTCCCAGTAATTATTC
>CAYNXU010000155.1:0-4589 GCA_964401225.1 uncultured Nitrosomonas sp. | reverse complement strand
CGTCTCGTGCGTGAAGACAAGCATCGTTTCAATATTTCCGATCTGATCGAGCAATTCAAACCTCAGCCCGACGAACCGGTAGAGGATACGCAGCGCAAGCAACTCTTTTCAGTCAGCAACATCAGCATTCGAGGGGGCGCCGTCGAGTTTGAGGATCGGCTCAAAAAAAGCCATCAGAACATCGATGAAATCGATCTGGATATTCCCTTTATCGCCAACTTTGAAAGCGCACATATCGTTTGGGTTGAGCCGTATCTCAGCGCCAGGATCAATGGCGCGCCGTTTGCACTCGAAAGCAAGCTGCGCCCGTTTGCCGATAAACGTGAAGCCGAACTCTCGCTTACGCTTAATGATATTGACCTGACTGATATTGATGAATACTCTCCCATTCCGCTTGGCATTCGCCTGCTTTCCGGAAAACTCGACAGTGATTTATCCTTAATTTTCACACAAGCAGTGGAGGAAGCCCCCAGTGTTCGCTTGTCCGGGCGTGCCACTCTCAAAGCATTGAGTATCGAGAACAAGGCGGTTAAAGCAGCGCATCAAGTAGCATTACAACAGCTCGATATGTCGCTGCAGGAAGCCGTGTTAACTGAACCCAAACCCGTACAGATCGCGGTGACACTCGCAGATGCCGTTATTACGCGTCATGGAGAAGCCAAGCCCGCGATCAGCCTGCCCAAACTGAACATCGATACCATTACGGTCGATCGGGCACAACAACACATCGAACTCAGTTCGATCACGCTGGATGAAGCCACCGCACGGATACAGCGGCAAGCTGATGGCGAGCTGGATTTAGCGCAGCTATTTGCACCGGTTGCACTAACCGCAGACAGCGCACCTGATACACTTTTGACACCCACATCCGGGCCAGCCCAAGCTTCCGTAGCCGTTATTCCTATCCCGGGAAATAAACCTGCCAACCTTACCCATGGCCCCGATAAGCCAGAAGCCGCTTCAACACTTTCATCGAAAACGGCTATTCCCATTCCCGATCACAAACCTGCTGCCACCACAGCAACTGACATAGCAGAAACGAGCACCGATCAAAGGGAAGCGGCAACAGAATTAACCCTCTCTCCTGAGCCCATAGAAGCCGACAAAGCCTGGACAGTCCACATCGATCAAGTCACCCTGAGCAGTGCATCGTTGCACTTCGAGGACCACACGCTGCCAAAAGTCGTGCCGATGAACATCGAGTCATTGAATTTGGTGGTCGAGGATATCGACCTGAGCGAAAAAAAATTACAGCACCTGGCGCTGCATGCTAACGTCAATCAGCGCGGCAGCATCGAAGCTAAAGGCGCGCTTGCCTGGGCGCCTTTGACGGCCAATCTCGCCTTCGATTTCAAGCAGGTCGACCTGGTCCCGTTACAGGGTTGGGGTGGAGAACAATGGAACGCGCTGCTCAGTCAAGGCGATCTTTCTTTTCAGGGTAACGCCGAAGCGAAGGGAGAACCACTCATAATAACGCTTAACGGCAAAGGACAACTGTCCAACTTCAGAATACGCGATAAAACAGCCAGAGCTACTGAATTATTGCGCTGGAAAAGCATCGACCTGACGGGCATTCGGTTTGTCAATGAACCTTTGCGTGTCGCCATAGCCTCCGTTGATCTTGCCGATTTTTATGCGCGCGTCACTTTATTACCGAGCAAGCGGCTCAATCTGCATTATCTTGTTCATCAAGAACACACCGCTTCAGGTCCTGTATCCACTTCGACCGGTTCCGTCAATCAGCCTGCCCCGCTTGATGCATCACCTCCCGCACCTTTACCCGTTTATATCGATAAAGTCGTTTTACGTAATGCTCATGTCAATTTTGCAGATCAATTCATCAAGCCAAATTACCGCGCCAATTTGACCGGGCTCAAAGGGCAAATCGGACCGCTTCATCCCGGCAAATCCGGAAAAATAGATCTCCGTGGTTCATTTGACCGATCCGCGCCACTGCAAATTGCCGGTACGATCGATCCCTTCAGCGGCGAGCTTTTTCTCGATATCATGTCAACCGTGACAGGGATCAATTTGCCAACGTTCAGCCCCTATTCAGGCAGATATCTGGGCTATGTGATTGAAAAAGGGAAGCTCTCGTTCGATGTCAACTATCATGTTGAAAAAGGTGAGCTAACAGCCAAAAACAACATCTTTCTTGATCAACTCGATCTGGGCGCGGCAGTCGAGAGTCCCGATGCCGCTTCCCTGCCCATCAAACTGGCCATATCCCTCCTCAAGAATCGGCGGGGCGAAATCAATATTCGCTTGCCCCTCAGCGGATCGATCAACGACCCCAAATTCAGCATAGGAGGCATTCTCTGGGAGGCATTTGTCAATCTGATCACTAAAGCCATCACTGCTCCGTTTGCGCTGCTAGGATCATTGCTGGGCGATGGTGAAGAATTATCCGAAATCAGCTTCCCGGCAGGATATACCACGCTGCAACTCGAAGCGGAAAAACGCCTGCAAGTGCTCGCCGAGGCGTTGATCGATCGTCCGGCACTCAAACTCGAAATCACGGGTTTTGCCGATCCGGTCAACGATCATGATGAGCTCAAACGAGCGTTACTCGCGCGCAAGATCAAGACTCAGAAGCTCACTGAGCGCGTAAAAAAGGGAGAGGCCGTCGGCTCACTGGAAGAAATCACACTGGATGACGAAGAATATGAACGCTATCTCACACGGGTTTATAAGGATGCCGATTTTGAGAAGCCAAAAAATTTCATTGGGTTAACCAAAAGCCTGCCTGTCGAAGAAATGGAACAACTGATCCTCGCCAACACCCCGATTGGCGACAATGAATTGCACGAGCTCGCCGAGCACAGAGCAAGTACCGTCCTTCATTGGTTGATCGAGCAAGGCAACATTCCCGGCGAGCGCGTCTTCGTGCTAGGAACCAAGGTAGCATCCGCAAGCGCAGGCGAACCAGCCAACAGTCGTGTAGTATTCTCCCTTCAGTAACCTACTCCAGCACAGACTTGCTTATCGCAATACTTTCATGTCAAATTTTGCTAACACCCTGATTCGCTGGCAGGCTCGGTATGGCCGACATGAGCTACCCTGGCAGGGAACCCGCGATCCGTATGCCATCTGGATTGCAGAAATCATGCTCCAGCAGACCCAGGTAATCACGGTAATACCTTATTATCAGCGTTTCCTACAAGCTTTCCCGAATATCGACAGCCTTGCCAACGCACCTATCGACGCGGTTCTCGCGCTATGGAGCGGCCTTGGTTATTACTCGCGCGGGCGTAATGTACATAAGGCGGCTTGCCTGATGGTAGAACATCATCAGGGCCGGTTTCCACAGCAGGCAGCAGACATTCAGCAGCTTCCGGGTATAGGGCGCTCCACGGCTGCCGCCATCGCCGCCTTTGCGTATGGAGAACGCTGTGCGATCCTGGATGGGAACGTCAAACGCGTGTTAGCTCGCTACTTTGGTATTTACGGTTATCCCGGCGAGGCAAAAACGGAAACGCTCTTATGGCAAAAAGCCGAATCACTGCTACCAGCAGAAAATAACCGACAGCACATGGCAGCTTATACCCAGGCACTGATGGATCTGGGTGCCACCATATGCACACGACACCGCCCCCGCTGCCATGACTGCCCATTGCAGCGAGATTGCGTTGCTTTCAGGGAAAATCAGGTGGCCAGCCTGCCCACGCCAAAATTAAGAAAACCCCTGCCCGCCAGGCAAACCATCTTCCTGCTACTCATCGAGCAGAACAAAATTTTGCTTGAAAAACGACCCGACTCAGGTATCTGGGGTGGCCTATGGTGCCTGCCCGAAAGGCAGAACGATCACGACAGCCAGCCTTACTGCAGGCAGTTTTTAGGCATCGATGCAGCACCCCTTGCTGATTTACCGCCACTTACTCACACGTTTACTCATTTTAAGCTAACCATCCATACACATTTACTGCAAGTGATCCATCGCTCGCACAAGAATACGCATGATGAACTATGGGTGACCCTCAATGAAGCGAAAAAGCTGGCCATCCCCGTACCCGTCAGGAAAATTTTGTCAAAAACCGACTTTCCCCAACCGCTTCGCACGCATTAGAATATCCTCCTATGAATAACTGGCGAGAATGGCGAAAGCAGCAACGCGCGCAATTAATCGCGCGCCGCAAACAAATACCGGAGACAGAGCGTACGCTCTGGAGCAATGCGATTACGACCTTGCTCATAGAAGGTTTTCCGGTATTACAGCAACGATCCGTCGGGTTTTATTCACCCTATCAAGGCGAATACGACCCAGCCCCCGTCATGGCGTATTTATGCACGCAGGGCGCAACCTTGGCGCTGCCAGAAGTGATCGGTCCGCATCAACCGCTAAGATTTCGCAAATGGTGGCCGCAAGCGCCCATGAGAAACGACGCTTATGGCATCGCCATCCCTCACGATACCGAACAGGTAGCCATCGACGCTGTGGTGATCCCTATGATAGGCTTTGATAATCAGGGCTACCGGCTAGGTTATGGCAGTGGCTTCTTTGATCGCACGCTCGCGGTGATCAAGCCTCGGCCATTGACCATCGGCATCGCCTTCGAACTGCTTCACCTGCCGACTACTTACCCGCATGA
>CAYNXU010000154.1:0-4613 GCA_964401225.1 uncultured Nitrosomonas sp. | reverse complement strand
AAAAAATTAATTAATGACATATTAAATAATTGTGACAATAGTAACACGCACGCTTATTTACCAGCAATTACAGCCACAGTAAGGTTTCAATCAGTGACTCTTAAGAGGAGACCCTTGAGGTAGGCCCCTTCTGGGAAGTTCAGCAAAATTGGATGATCAGGTGCTGCCATTTGCTGGGCGATGATGTGTGCGTTCACATCGGCATCCAATGCGGCACCGGCAACGATTTTTTGAAATAGATCATTACTGATTCCACTGGAGCAGGAATAGGTTGCCAAGATTCCACCAGGTTTGAGTAATTTGAATGCGAGTAAATTGATATCCTTGTATCCCCGCGCTGCCTTGGCTGCAAAGGCGGCAGTAGGTGCAAATTTGGGTGGGTCGAGTATGATCAGATCAAACTTTCGATTTCCGTCGCGTAATTTTCGTAGCATTTGAAATACATCAGCACATTGCCACTCCAGGGAATCAGTATTCAACCTGTTAAGTGCAGAATTGTGCTGAGCGAGCTTTAACGCTTCTTCCGATGAATCAATGGACAGGATCGACTTGGCGCCGCCTTGCTGGGCATAGATGGAAAACCCGCCGCTATAGCAAAAACAGTTAAGAACATCTTTTCCTTGAGCCAGAGAACGAATTTTTGCACGATTATCTCTTTGATCCAAATAGAATCCCGTCTTTTGGCCATGAACCACATCGACTGCAAAGCGTAGGCCATTTTCTTCGATCGTCAGTTCATGCGGTAACTCACCCCACAGGATACCCGTACGCCTCTGCAGCCCCTCGAGTTCGCGTACATCGGTATCAGAGCGCTCGTAGATGCAGACGGGATCACATAACGCTTTTAAGATTTCCAGAAAGGTTTCGCGCCAGCACTCTGCGCCTACACTGCCTATCTGGATGACCAACACGCGATCAAATTGATCAATCACCAAACCAGGTAAACCGTCGGACTCACCGTGCACCAGGCGGAAGCCTGTGCTCTGCTGAGACAAGCCCAAATCTTTGCGTAGCGCAATCGCTTGCAAGAATTTGCGGTAAAAGAACGCGTCATCAATGTGATCATCCTGCCGCCAGGACCACACACGCGCGGCAATAGGTGCTTTGGAATGATAGGCTGCATACGCGAGAAAAACGCCCTGACTGGAATATATCTGTACAGTATCACCATCGACTGGATCACCTGCTACACGACCAATCGCGCCCGAAAAGACCCATGGGTGCCGACGCAGCAAGGATTTTTCTTTGCCTGCTTTGAGGATAATTTTCTTCATGAGCTGCTTGAGGCAGTTAAATCAGTTATCGGGAGATTTCATTTCTAGGGTGATCGCCTTCAGGTGCGGTATCGGGAATGCGCGAGATGTAATCAAGCCATAGGGTTGCTTCACTATCGCTTGGCGCACGATAGTCCCCACGCGGAGAGAGTGAACCGCCGGATCCAACTTTGGGTGCGTTGGGGATACAACTGCGCTTGAATTGACTGATCTGGAAGAATCGATAGGCAAAAACTTGGAGCCAATGCTTGATTTCTCCAATGGTGTATTGGTTGCGCTTGTCCTCGGGTATGTTAGGCCAGCGCCCTTGCGTGTGGTCGTGCCAACTACAATAGGCCAGAAAAGCTATTTTGGTTGGGAGATAGCCAAAGCGCGTGGTGTAATACAAGTTGAAATCTTGCAGCTCATAGGGGCCAATGATGTCTTCGGTACGTTGCGTGGGCTGACTGCCTGCTTCTCCCGGGACGAGTTCAGGGCTGATTTCCGTATCCAAAATTGCACGAAGCACATTGCTGGTACTCGTGCCAAACTGATCGGTGTCAGCAACCCAGCGAATCAGAAATTGAATCAGCGTCTTCGGTACGCTGGCATTAATGGCGTAGTGCGACATGTGATCGCCGACGCCATAAGTGCACCAGCCTAGGGCCAATTCGCTCAGGTCGCCTGTGCCCAATACCAAGGCATGATGGTGGTTTGCGAGTCGAAACAGATGATTGGTTCGTTCTCCCGCTTGTACATTTTCAAATGTGACGTCATACGCCGGTTCGCCATGGGTGTAGGGGTGGTTGAGATCGCGCAGCATTTGTTCGCAACTTGGCCGGATATCGATTTCATGAGCAGTGCAGCCGAGGGCCTGCATGAGTGCTTTGGCATTGGCTAGAGTATGTTCGCTGGTGGCATATCCAGGCAGGGTATAGGCCAGAATGTGCGTGCGCGGAAAGTGGAGGACATCCATCGCACGGGCTGCAACGATGAGGGCATGGGTGGAATCCAGACCACCTGAAACGCCGATAACGATCTTCTGAATGCCGGTGTGTTTCAGTCGCTTCACCAGGCCCTGCACCTGGATGTTGTAGGCCTCAAAACAATGCGCGTCGCGTGTGACAGGATCAGCAGGAACATAAGGAAAACGGTCATACGAGCGCTGGCACAGCAGCCAGGAAGGCATCGGATAATTGATTTCGAAGGGAATTTTACGGAAATGCCGGATTTCTTCTCGATAATATTGCGCACTTTGACTGAAACTATTCTGCCGCATGCGTTCCTGAATGAGGTGATCTAAATCAATATCGGCAAAGATTAATTGAGAATTCTCCTGAAACCGGTTTGATTCAGCCAGGAGAGCGCCATTTTCGTAAACCATGGCATGTCCGTCCCAGGCCAGATCTGTGGTCGATTCACCTGTGCCAGCCGCCGTGTAAAGATACGCCGCAAGACAGCGCGCTGATTGATTGGCCACCAGGCTATGACGGTATGCGTGCTTGCCGATCGTGACGTTAGAGGCGGACAGATTCAGCAGTAGTGTGGCGCCTGCCAGGGCTGCGTGACACGAAGGGGGGATGGGAACCCAGAGATCTTCGCAGATCTCCGTAAAAAAACTGAAATGAGGCTGGTTTGTTGCCTGGAACAACAGTTTTTCACCAAATGGAATGCCGATCTGACCACATAAGGTGATAGTGTCGCAGTTGGCTGCAGCAGCAGATGCAAATTGCCTTAACTCATAGAATTCGCGGTAGTTAGGCAGGAACGACTTGGGAACGATACCAAGAATGCGGCCGCGATGGATTATCGCGGCACAATTGAAGAGAAGATGATTCACTTGCAGCGGTAATCCCACGACAGTGACGAGCTCAAGTTGCTGGGAAGCGATTAATATGCTGTCGAGTGCATCAAGTGCGCCCAAGAGCAAGGTTTGTTGATGAAACAGATCCTCGCATGAGTAAGCCGTCAATCCCAGTTCTGGAAAAAGCACGAGAGCGGCCTGCTGATCAGCGGCCTGTTTCATCAACGCGATGGTTTCAGAGGCATTGAATAGTGGATCAGCCACACGCACATCGGGTACCCCCACGGCAACTCGCACGAAACCATGATGATAGAGATTGAAAAATTCTGGTTTTGTTTGCATGAACTAGACAGACGGTAGGAATCGCATGGATAAATCCAATGCTTTGATATCTTTAGTCAAACTTCCGATGGAAATTCTATCTACCCCAGTTTCCGCCACCGAGCGCACATTCGTTAGCGTGATATTGCCTGAAGCCTCCAGGATAGCGCGTTTGTTCGCGAGTTGTTGATTTAACGCGACTGCCTGGCGTAATCTTTCAGAATCAAAATTATCCAGCAGAATCATGGTTGCGCCTGCATTAAGTGCTTGTTGCAACTCATCCAACGTTTCGACTTCTATTTGTATAAAGACGCCAGCAGGCGCGATGGCTTTTGCCTTTTGCAATGCGGGCTCGATGCCACCAGCAGCAATGATGTGGTTCTCCTTGATGAGAATGCCATCGTATAAACCAAAGCGATGATTATGACCTCCGCCACATTTCACGGCATATTTCTGAGCGTATCGTAGACCGGGTAGTGTTTTGCGCGTATCGACAATCTTTGCCCCTGTACTTGAAACAGCTTCGACATAGCGCCGTGTTTGCGTAGCAACTGCTGAAAGGAGCTGTAGAAAATTCAGTGCGGTACGTTCGGCTGTCAACAAGACTTTGGCATTCCCGGTTATTCGGCATAATTGTTGATCAGCCTGAACGGTTTCACCGTCTTGCACCAACCAGCAAATTTCGATATTGCGTGAAAGCTGCCGGAAGCATTCCTCGAACCAGGCGATACCGCATATGACGGCTTGTTCACGACTAATAACGTGCGCAGTCAACCTTTTATCTGCAGGTACCAGCGAGGCAGTCAAATCGCCTGAGCCGATATCTTCCGCTAAGGCCAGACTGACCTGTTTTTTGATGTCTTCATGCTCTATCCCTATCATGGGTTTTTGATCTTCCCTAAGCAAATGAGTCGCGCCCATTGTATAGCAATTTATCGCACGGTCAGTCAAACGAAAACAAGTAATTGCATCCATCTGATGGATATAAATGCATCCAAACTTTTGCACGACAAAGATTTTTTGGTAACTCTTCAGCCTAACAAAAGTAAAAGAATGCCAGACAAGGTTTTGTGTGAATTATAACTGGTTGTGTCATGGCTATTTCCGGATAGATAACCATTATCACCTCATCATCGAAACACTTGACAGCAATTTGTCAAAGGGATGATCAATCAACTTTAAGGGCATCTCTAAAAATTCAGAGTTTTAAACAAGACGAGGCGAGAACAAAAAAT
>CAYNXU010000153.1:0-4622 GCA_964401225.1 uncultured Nitrosomonas sp. | reverse complement strand
TCTATTCTAGGACAGCCTCCTAAGAGGCTGTCCTAGAAATTGATGCGCACTCCCAATTGAAATTGCCGTCCTCTCTTGAATTCACGCGTAACCTCATCGCCTTGCATGACGGTAAATTTATCATCGAGAATATTTCTCACAGTAAAACGTGCCGCCAGCCATTTGTTAATATTCTGACTCAACACAAAATCGAGTTGATTGAACGGCTGCTCATACTTGTCGGGCGCTCCCAGTAAACCAACGGATTCGATGCGTTCGCTGGCTACATTGTATAAAACGGTTGCCTGCGTTCCCCAGTTAGGGTTGTCATAGCCGAGCTGGAAATTGAGGATATGCTGCGAATGCCCCTGCAATTGTCTATTTGCCGTCGTCTGTGCCAGCAGATTCTCTTCATTGAGTTTTACACTGGAATGTGACCAAGTATAGTTCCCTCCAAACGTAAAAAATTCTAAACGAGGGTGAATGAATCCAAGGTTCTTCAACAATTCAAATTCCAAACCGTAGACCTGGGCTTTGTCAGCATTCTGGAACGTCAATAAACCTGCATTACCTGGCACAGCAACCACTTCGATTGGTAACACCAAATCTTTCCAGAAAAAACCCACCAGTAAATTTTCATTCGGTGACAGATAATATTCCCATCGCAAATCGTAACTCGTCACATCGGTTTGTTTAAGATTAGGGTTACCAATGGTTTCCTGATTGGTATTCATGTCCGTAAACGGCGCAGGTGACAGCTCTCTGAAATCCGGCCTGGAGATCGTTTGACTAAACCCTGCCCGTACTTGTTGTTTCTCAGAAATTAGCCAAGTTGCCGATACCGATGGAAGCATATCGACCCTATCGAGGGTGGATATGACGGATTCATTCCGATTCCCCACGGAAGTAAATGTCTCGACATTTTGGTTCATATCTTCCCAGCGCAAGCCACCTGAAATTCTCACCGTGTCATAGAGATTGGCATCCAGCTTCCCATAATAGGAAAAAAGATCGAATTTCCCTTTAAAATTATCGGATGGACGGGTCACTTCGCGTAGCTGAAAGCCATTCGGCCCTATGTAGGCAGGCCGCAAAATAGCTTCCAGTGGCTGAGCCAGAACGGCCGCATCTCGTGCATCGGGCCCCAGCGGAACATAGGTGAAACGCTGGATTTCCGAATTTCTATTTCTATTCTGACTTATGAAGCCACTTTCAAGCGAGAAGCGGTAATCATGGGAAGGCTCCAAGGGCAGCTTGACATCGACACGCCAGCTTTCATCCTTATCCTTTAAATCTCCATACAATATCTGATTACTGTCCGATCTTCTGGAGAAAGCAAATTCTCCTGAGTCCGGCGTAATTTCATCATAACGATAGTCACGGGTTTTGGGATCTTCCCTGTCTGCTGTTGCATTGGTATACAACCAATCCACTTTCAAATCTTTTGCCCAATCAAACCGGTGCTCTCCACCGAATTGCTGCATGAATAATTGATTAGAAAAATATCTCAGGCGCGTCCTTCGGATATCGGTGAGCTCGACATCAGTATAGCCTTCTGAAATTCTGGCCTCATCAACCGATTGGCGCAGATACATGGTTTTTGAGAATAGCCTGTGGGTATCCAGATATTCAAGGTCGGCTCCAAAATAACCGCTCAACTGCACTTCTTGCAGTGTTCTTCTGACATCAAATTCCTGCGTTTTCGTAAGCGGGTTGTCGCGGCCGGTTGAAATAAAGGTTCGATTGATTTCATTCTGATTCCTAAATTCCTGCCGCCAGCCAACCGAGGCAATATAACCCGTTCTGAAATTGCCTATATCAAACACATCGCCCATAGCCGCCTGTAGTCTGCCATCCGGCGGATTGTTTTTCGTCTTGACATTCCAAGTATCTGACAAATCCTCGCCTAATTTTTCCAGCTCTTCAGGCGATTTTCCCTCTGGATTGAATATCGTTTTAGGTTCA
Organism: uncultured Nitrosomonas sp.; assembly: GCA_964401225.1. Taxonomy (GTDB): domain Bacteria; phylum Pseudomonadota; class Gammaproteobacteria; order Burkholderiales; family Nitrosomonadaceae; genus Nitrosomonas. The sequence continues at coordinate 2,678 of CAYNXU010000153.1, read as the reverse complement.
ATGCGAGAATCTCCCGCTGTAGCCGCTTTAAGCGAATCAGGCATGGCACGCGTTCCATCGTCATATCCCAGAAAATCCAGATCGCCCCCTTTATAATTCAGCCCTTTGGCGAAGGTGGTGTTATCGATAAAACTAATATCGCCAACAAAATTAAAAAAGAACTCATCCGGAATTCCCCTCGTCCGCATCTCAATAGTACCGCCTGCGAACTCACCCGGACGATCAGGTGAATAGGTTTTCTGCACCAAAACACTTTCCAGAATATTGGTTGGGAAAAGATCCAGCGGCACGACCCGGCGAGTCGGGTCGGGGCTAGGAACAGCCGCGCCATTGACCAGTGTCGAAGAATAGCGTTCTCCCAAACCGCGTATAAATATATATTGCCCGCCAACCAACGTTAAGCCAGAAGCTCTCCTTAAGGCAGCAGCCACATCGCTATCGCCCGCCCGGCTGAATTGTTCGGCACTCATAATGGTGGCCACTTCCGCAGAACTTTTTTGCTCTTCGATCACGGCCGTCAGTGTCCCCGCCAAATGGGGCTCCAACACGACAAACTCTGCCAGTTCCACACCCGCCGGTGTCAAACTGAAGGTCAATTCAGTCAGTTGGTCTTTCTCAATCTCAACATCATCTCGCGTCTGACTGTTATACGCTGCGTGCAGCAGCGAGACACTATAAGCACCAGCGGGAATATTGATTTGCACCCTTCCTTGTTCATCGGTTCTCAGTCGCTGGTTCAGCCCACTAATAAAGATCTGTACATCCTTAACGGGTTTTTGTGTTTCCGCGGAGATAACCTGTGCAGAAATCGTACCTTCGCCAACCATCTCGACTGCCGGGACGGATACTTCCGCGCCTGCCAAGATACCGGCTTGCGAACTTTCTATATTCAATAGCGGGTGCCTTGCGTCAGGATAAAAAGTCAGCAATACCTGCACATCTTCCGCTGGCCGCAGCGGAAGATCAAAATCAAATTGCTGTTTTTGACGGGTTTTAATACTGATCTGGTAATTGCCGGGCGGTAACATTGCGGCTATGCTGCCATTTGCATTGGTGGTCAAGGGCGACCCATCACTGGCGCGCCAGGCATAAGCATGCGCAGAACCATCGATGAACCGTGCATCTGCCCTGATAGGCTTATCACTGATGATTAATATCTCGGCACCAACGACGGGCAACCCTTCCTGAAATAAATTAATGGAGAATTTTGCATTATCGTTACTTGCCCAAACTGGATCAATTATCGCAAAAGCAACGATAACGAGAATAACAGCATTGAGAAATTGCTTCATTACCAACCCGTATCTTTTTATTTATGGCAGACGTATTTATAGGCGCTTCGACTCTCTGATTAGCACAAATGCATAGCATGCTCATGCAATATCTTCTGCATAAGAAAGAGCCCTAGAGAATGTAGTCTGCCCAGTGTTCGAATGGGTATTGATACTACTTAAGCAATATGAAAGTAATGTGAAGGAAATGTGACATGACTTAAATGTGTCATATCTAGAACGGCGAAACCGTCACTTTTTTTCTTTCGTTTGGAAACAATTTCTTGAAAATCGTCAGCAGGAAGTTCATATACTCATCACATCTCAAGATTCCGCATCTATCCCTTCTCCCGCCGGGAGAAGGTCGGATGAGGGATATAAAAACCGAATTTTGGAGTGCAACGAAAAATACAGGCAATGATCGAATTACAACTGGACCTTAGAACAATCAGGTTGGAGGTTCAATGAATCAATACGACAGCGCTAGCTTTAAGAGAAAATAAACTCCGAAACTTTAATTTGAAGCGGAAGTGCTTATCGGTTGTCACCCATTTGCAGTTCCATCCCATCGCTAAGGCTGAAGAAGAAGCATCAGGAATATCATTGTCCTTAGCATCGATTTTCTCTATGCATTTAAAAAAATCTTCCCGTTCATGGGTCCGGGAGCATGTTGCTAATGTTAATTGGCTTGATACATTGGCAACCCAGGCATATGCTTTTTCATATGTCAACAATCTGGAGATTATTATGCCCAACGAACGACATGTTAGCCTGTTCAGAAATGGCCGCAGTCAAGCGATACGCATTCCACGCGATTTTGAACTGGAAGGCACCGAAGCGATCATTCGCAAAGAAGGCGACAAACTAATTATTGAACCGGTCAGAAAAAAAAGCCTGAAGGAACTGCTAGCAATCTTGCCGATGCTGGATGAGGATTTTCCCGAAATTGTTGATCCGATTGTCGAACCTGAAGATATTTTCTAAGATGAGTGACTTTCGTTATTTACTGGATACCAGCATAGTCTCAGAGCTCATAAAAAGTCCCCAGGAAAAGTTGGCCGAAAAAATGCTGGCCTCAGGATGGGAAAAATACAGCTGCACCAGTATTATTGTTGCTTGCAAATTACGTTACGGTGCTGCTAAAAAGCAATCACCGAAACTAACTTTTAATGTCAAACAAGTTCTCGCAAACTTGCCGGTATTACCTTTTCAAGATTCTGCGGATGCAGCTTATGCAATGATCCGAGCCGAACTGGAGCGAAGGAGTTTGCGAAGGGGTTTGCCAATCGGTTGCCATGATTTATTAATCGCCGTCCATGTTTTTTCGTTAAATTTAATCGTGGTAACCGCGCATGAGCGAGAATTTTCTCGAATACCCGATTTAAAAGTGGAAAACTGGTTCAATGA
>CAYNXU010000152.1:0-4632 GCA_964401225.1 uncultured Nitrosomonas sp. | reverse complement strand
AGCTGCTTTTTTGGTAAATGAGCAACTGCACGTGTAGAATTGTCAACGCGAATTTTTCGCACATAATCTTATTGCCTGGTTTGTTGCGTAATAATTTCGAATCTGACTCATTAAACAGTAGGTCTATTGCTCATTTTAAATGCTGTTAATCATAACACAGGTATGAAAGCTCTCTTTTTCCTTCGTCATTATAACGACATTGATCATATCACTCCGGTCATCACCAAATGGATCGAATCGGGCCATACCTGTGATGTCGTTTTGATTGGCTCAATGCGCTTTCGCAGTGATTTTCGTATTGCATTTTTGAGCAAGCTTGCAGGCGTGAGAGTTGCGCATATTCGAGAATTGTTTACTTCTTTCCAGTTTCTCAAGTGGCGATTGCAAATGTTATTGCTGACGGGCAATTTGCGACGCTTGCTGATAGGCCCTTTCGTCCGGGTGCTGGCAGATATTTACCATGCTAAACGACGTGCACCACTATGGCGTGCAACCGCAGAGCATTTGCTGTCGCGTAGTTTTGATCGTATTGACCAGGGAGTGGTTGCTTTTGATTGGATTGAAAGAAACTCCGTGATTGCTGTCGAGTGGGTTGAAACAGTTATCGCCATGGCACGGGATAGGGGGCTGGGTACGGTTTCATTACCCCATGGCGATAGTCCGCATGCCAATCAATTGATCCGCCGTGGTGAATGGCGAATAGGACCCGATCCGTTATTCTCCGCTGCACAGATATTCGATAAGCTCGTTGTACCGAATGAGCTTTGTGCGAAGCGCTTTCGTCCTTTTTTGGCGGAGCGTTCGCTCGCTATATTGGGTTCACCTCGTTACAGTGAAGAATGGTTGGCGAAGCTAGCGGAATTGATGCCGCCTTCGCCAATAGCTCGCTCGGATAGTCGCCTCAAGATCGTCATGTTTCTGAGGAAAGCTAATTTTACGACCTTCTGGGAAGAAGTAAATGAAGTGGTTCATATGATAGCCGCATTCCCGGGCGTCGAACTTGTGATTAAACCCCACACGCGCAGCGGGTGGAAACAATCGTTAACTAAGGACAGTTCCCTCAAGCGTTTGCCAAATGTAATGGTGGCAAGCGATGATGCACACTCGATTCATCTGATGAACTGGGCGGATGTGTGCATTGATTTGGCTACTTCCGTGGTGTTTGAAGCCGTCAGGCTTAAAAAACCCGTTTTGGCCGCGGACTACCTTCATGCAGGCCGTTCCGCCATAGCGGTTTATATGCCAGAAACTGAATTACGCTGTCGTGATGATGTATATGAAAAAATAGATAAATTTCTTTCGGGGAGTTGTAATGATTTTTATGTCGAAGCACATCGGCAACGTTTCTTGAAAGAAATGCTCGATGTATCCGGGCCAAATGTGCTGTCTCGTTATGTCGCCTTGCTTGAGAGCAGTACCAAGGGGGATTGAGACGGTTGGTAGATTTTTGATAGGGTAAATGTGTTTATGCGATCTTTATGGGCTACGATAAAGTATATTTTTTCGGTTGATTTTCTGAAAAACCTGGTGGTGGCCGCTTACTGGGCTAAAGGAGGGTACACGAAGACAACGGTCAGAGGGCATTCGATTCTGATCACGGTAGATCATTGGCGGGTGCTCAAACGAGCAAAGACTTATACCATTAAAGAGCCGGATACCTTGGACTGGATCGATGGCTTTGAGTCAGGCTCATGTTATTTTGATATCGGCGCTAATATCGGTCAGTACTCGCTTTATCCTGCCAAGAAATATAATGGTGAAGTCGAGATATATGCTTTTGAGCCACAAAGTAACAATTATTACGCACTCAATAAAAATATTTTTCATAACAATCTTAAAGATCGCATTAGTGCTTATTGTGTTGCGGTGTCAGGGAAAACTGAATTTTCCAAGTTGTATGTTCCCAAATTCATTCCAGGGGGAAATCGTTCTCAATTTGGGGAGGAATCGCTTGCAACTATGAAGTCGCCTACTTCCCATATTCAAGGTATGTTCGGTGTGACGTTGGATGATCTGTGTGGCAAATGGGGATTTCCCTATCCAAACTATATGAAAATCGATGTCGATGGCATTGAAATCGCTATTCTTAAGGCTGCAGAGCAGGTTTTAAGGCATCCCAACCTCAAATCCGTTATCGTTGAGCTCGGCACGCCTGCAGAACAACAAGAAGCTATAGCTATCATGAAGCAAGCAGGACTCGAATTGAAGCAAAAAACAACCAAGAATTGGGGGGAGACGTGCTTTGTGTTTGAGAAAAATAACATCTAAACGCATGAAGTAATCATGAAAGCTCTTTTTTTTCTACGTCACTATAACGATATCGATCATATGACGCCGGTTATCTCCAAATGGATCGAGCGGGGTCATGTATGCGATATTGTTATGATCGGTAAGCAACGGTTTGATGGAGATTATCGTATCGAGTTTCTAAAGCAACTGGAGGGTGTCCGGTTTGCTCATCTTCGCGATTTATTATCATTGGCGGAATTTACGAAATGGCTATTGCAGACACTATTACTTGTTAGAAGCTCGCATCGATCATTTCTGGGTCCGCTCGTCAAGTTACTGGCACATGTTTATAACGCAAAACGGCGTGAAGCGATTTGGTTAACCACTACCCGGCGTTTACTCGAGAGAAGCTTTCCCGATCCTGGAAAAGGGGTGGTTGTTTTCGATTGGATTGAGAGAAATTCAGAAATTTGTGTCGAATGGGTGGAAATTCTGGTAGGCGTAGCACGTCATCAGGGACTGGGAACAGTATCACTTCCTCACGGTGATAGTCCTCATGCGAGTCAATTAATCAGGCGGGGTGAATGGCAGTTAAAGCCGGATACGTCTTTCTCGGCAGCAGGGATATTCGATAAGGTTGTTGTGCCCAATGAGCTGTGTGCCAAGCGTTTTCGCCCTTTTATGGATGATCAGAAACTCATTGTATTAGGTTCGCCGCGCTACTGCGAGGAATGGTTGACTAAATTAGCCACCCTTATGCCTTCTTCACCATTGGTACGTTCAGATAGTCAACTGAAAATTGTCATCTTTTTGAGAAAAGCCAATTTCACGACGTTCTGGGAGGAAGTGGGGGAAGTGGTGCAAATGATCGCAGCTTTTCCTGGTGTGGAATTGGCGATTAAACCGCATACCCGCGGTGGTTGGAAGCAATCCTTAACGAAGAGTGCCGCATTGCGGCGCCTCAAAAATGTCACCATGATTGAAGATGACACTCATTCTGTGCATTTGTTGGCGTGGGCTGATGTCATCATCGATCTGGCGACTTCGGTTGCATATGAAGCCATTCGAGTAGGCAAGCCCGTATTGGCCGCGGATTATTTGCATGCAGGCCGCTCTGCTGCGGCATTATATATGCCGGAAACCGAGCTGCGGTGTCGTGATGATGTATATGAAAAAATAAGTGAGTTTCTAGCAAACGGTTGCCAATCTTATTATATCGAATCGCATCGACAACATTTCATTAAGGAAATGCTGGATGTCCCTGGCCAAGACGTATTACCTCACTATGTAGCATTGTTGGAATCGCAGGCTAAAGGAAAATAATTATTTCACATGGCTTGGTTAAATATCGCTTCCATTTCCTATTTCTCGCAAAAACAGATTGTTACGGTACGGGAGTTTGTTCCCCTACGAAAAATACAATTAATTACGACTGATATTGCAAATGCGTGAGGGTCGAATCAGTAGTCTGCTGTATTCAGGGAAGAAAATGCTTGTAAACGAGTGGCGTGACTTGTTTGCAAAATGTGCGCTTGTCTTCTTTTGTATTGCTTTGTGGCAAAAGTGGTCACTCTTTTATGCGTTTTTTCTTCTGACGTTGGCATGGATAATTGATGGAGGACTTCAGAAATTCAGTAAATTGATCAAAGAGCCATTGGTGATCGGCATACTGCTATTTTGCAGTCTACTCATCCTAGGCTTACTTTGGGGTGAATACTCTGAAGCCAGTCAAAATAAATGGAAGAAATATTTTATTCTACTGACCTTTATTCCGTTTCTTTCTTTGCTGAATAAAGAGCGATTACCTTGGGTAATTCCTGCTTTCCTAATGGGATATCTATGTGTGTTATTGGCAGGCGTCTATCAGTGGGCTGTCTTAGGGGAGCAAGGGGTACCCTTGTTTGAAATTTCCTATCTTGCATTTTCAGCAATGTTGGGAATCGGGGTCATAGTCATAGTTTATCTAGGTAGTGCCTGTCAGACCAGGAGGATGACATTCATATGTTGGTTGATTGCATTTTTGTTGCTTTTTCTCCAGTTTAATCAGGGGGCACGCGGATTACTGCTGGCTACGTTATTTGGTCTGCTGCTGCTCATCTTTTTGCGTTACCGATCGGAAGGCAAAGTATTGTTGGGTACTTTGGCTTCAATATCGGTTGCGGTAATTTTATTTGCTATGAGTAGCCACGTTCTTCAAGAGCGTTTGGCACTTATCGAGAGCGACTTGAAATCAATTCTGCAAGGTAATTATTCGACTAGCTTGGGTTACCGAATTGCCATATGGGATATCGGCCTACATGGAATTGCTGAGCAACCTTTGCTGGGACATGGTACCGGCATGCCTGAAATTTATTTTGAAAAGACCATACAAACTTACAAAAATGGGCTATATAAAGATTTGCC
>CAYNXU010000151.1:0-4636 GCA_964401225.1 uncultured Nitrosomonas sp. | reverse complement strand
CAATCGATCAGTCATGCACAAGATAACGAGAGACTGTTAAAACCTTGTGACGTCTTCATGACGTTTGTGTGAGAAAAACATGAGTGGAGTAATGCCCGGAATGCTGCCTGCACTATTGATATCAAATGGCTTATTATTCTGAATCCAGTAAATTTTATGTCTTATAAAAGCCTGGAGATGCAACGTGATAAAGCACCTAAGGGTCCAGAATCAAGAGTTCATATTCATGTGACCAATAACTCCAGTCATTGCTTATATTTTTCTTTATTTTATTGATTCGCGCGCTGACCCCGATGTTGTCCTCTAAGAATAAAATTATTCCAATCTACAGAAAAATGTTTCGAAGCCTCATTAAGGATCTCCCTATGATTAAACTAACTCATTTACACACTTATACGGGACCTAGTCCCTATGCGCCCGAGCCCTCTTTGATTATTTCACTCGAAATAGGAGCAGAAGAATTAAGAAACGCACGTCAAAGAATCACTAAAGTAACACAAGCTTTTTCTAGTTGGTTTAACTACACACTCCCCGAGCAATCAGTAAATGAATTGGAAACGGGTGAATTTCTGGTTTCTTTCTCCCTCGCGCTTCTGACTGAGGTGCGAGGTTTTCTCAATGTTGCAAAAGTCAACAAATCAGAAGAAACATTAAAATTAATCATTGGATATCATGTTCCGAAAGTTTCCCTGCTAGCATTAAGGTTGGCAGTGAATATCTACACGGAAATCGAACGTACGAATCTCACCTTGCTCATAAAAAAAATTGATGAGTTTTGGTTGATTTGTAAAAGATTTCATCCTGATTATCAGGCAGGAATCTTGATGAAAGCAGCACAGAAAAATAACATTCCTGTACTCGCTTTTCTGAACAATACAAAATATTGGCAATATGGATGGGGGGAGAAATCAAGAATCTTCATGGAATCACTCTCAAACGCAGACGGACAACTTGCCAGCACCATTTCGAGAAACAAGCCACTTAGCAAAATGTTGTTTCAGTCGCTCGGAATTCCCTGTCCAAGGCACTTGCTAATTAATTCTACTAACGACTTAGCGAGGGTTGTCTCTGAAATTGGATACCCATGCGTTGTAAAGCCCACAGATAGGGGCGGCGGCAAAGGTGTTACTGCAAATATCAAGAATTTTTCTGAACTTCAAAACGCTTTCAATGTTGCACATCAACTGACCAATGGTCCAGTAATGATTGAACAACACGTCGCTGGCGATGATCACAGGCTAATGGTCATAGATGGACGATTCGCGGCTGCAATAAGACGAGAACCGGCAACTATAATTGGAGACGGTCAACGCTCGATTAGGCATCTGATCGAAGAAATAAATACGAAGCGATCAATCAACATGATCAAAAGCAGCTATTTACGCCCAATCCCAGTCGACAATATCTTGGTTGCGCATTTATCTAAACAAGAAAAGGATCTAGAATCTATTCTGATCGAAGGAGAAAGAGTTTCTTTGCGAAGTAATGCCAATTTATCAACGGGAGGCATCTGTGTGGACGTTACTGAAAAAACTCATCCCACGATTCAACGGCTCGTAGAACAACTATCCAGAACAGTCGGGTTTGGCACCGCTGGGTTTGATTACCTTACAACTGATATTTCCATCTCCCCGTTGCTGTCAAAGGGCGCCTTTATTGAAATGAATACAACCCCTGGCCTAGACGCAACAATAGCGGCAGGTTGGATCGCTGAAAAGATCGGCTCACTTGTGCTCGGCGATTTTATTGGTCGAATACCTATACACCTCATAATATCGAATTCTTTAGAAAATCTTCCAGCCAAAGAAGATCCCATTTACGCCAATTCGTCCGCCGCTAAGGTTTATAGCAAAGAAGTTCATATTGGCGAATGTGTGTATCGAATCGATGACCCTTACCCTTGGGCTGCTGTAAATAGTGCGCTGAAAAATAAATCAGTCCAATCTCTGGAAATTTTTTGTACTGCGTCAGAAATCATATCATACGGGCTACCTGTTGACCGCATAGACAAAACCATTGTTACTGATGCTCGGATATCTGAAAATTGGCTGGAAGTTCTAAAAAAACATTCATCAGAATTAGTCGTCTCTGAGAAATGAATGAGCCTCCCGGGAATACTACGGTTTAAGCAAAACACAAACAAAGAACTACCTTTTGATTTGTAACTAATGCGCGTAGATTTTCACTAAATTTACTACAAGATAAAATTTGGCAATTTACCTGCGAAGAGAAGGTCGAGTTCTTCAGGAGCGGACACTTTTTCTTCTGCAGGTAGAAAGATAGCTACGCACACTGCAAAAGATACCTGCGTTTTCCTTTGCTCTATCTAAAGCAACCAGATATTTTCTGATGGACTTTAGTCACATCAATATCGTTCTCACCTTGATTGCTGGTGAAAGGAACAATGGGATTAGTCATTAAACCAGCAAACTTAGACAGCCTCCCAGACTCCGTTATCAAGAAAATCTTCTACAAGTCATTGAGTTATTCAACCACCTCACCTCCCAGCGCATGAATCAAATCAGGTAATAATTCTTTCAATTCTTGGGTCATGAGAAAGAAGTTGCTATCGAACTGCTCCTCAGCCGATTCGGCTGGTTCCTTTTCAATATCCAGCAAAGTGAGTCGCTTTATTTGTAGGTTTTCATCCAGGACAAAAGAGATTCTGTCTTTCCAGACCATTGCCAGCCTGGTGACTTCTTTGCCTGCCCGGACATGGCGGGTGATCTCATCCGAGTCGAGTGGTTGCCGGTTGTAGCTTATGGAGACTTTCTTATCCTCCCTGCTGCGGAAAACGCTATCGCTGTCGATGGCAAACACCGCGGGTAATTCGTCTCCCGCTAACCAGCGAGTCATGGCTGAGGTCGGCGCAAGGGTCGTGTTGATACGCTTGAGCGCAAGCGTGGGAATCGTTTTCAGCAAAGTTTCAGCGAAAGTGTCCGCCTTGGCGATATTCGCACTGTCGATGATCATCCATCCATCGGTCGGATCGATCCAAGCGTGACTTTTTTGCCGGACGACAAACGCACGCGGCAGAAGCTCGTATAAAGCGGCTTCCTTGATTTCCTTCACCTGTTTACGGCCAGGCGCGTAACCTTGCTGGGCTTCCATTTCTTGTGCACGAACTTTGGCGAGCTGATTGACGACGGAGGCAGGTAACAATTTTTTCTCGGTTCCCAGTGCAATAAGCATCTGCTGTCCACGTGCATAGACTAGATGAGTTTCTTCCAATCCGGGTGGAACCCACCCCTGGCTTTGCATTTCCATGCTCAAGCAGGCTTGCAGGGTGCGTTTTGCCAACAGCTCCTCGAGCTCGGCAGGGGTAATTTTCCAATCGCTGATACGATATATTTGTAAATTCTTAAACCACATAAAATACCTCTATAAATCCAATTTGCGGGCAAAGCGCGGGGAATTGTACATGCGATCGATGCGTTTGATCGACCAAATAACAAGCCATGTTATAACCTTTCAATAAAAAACGGCTAAAATACCTTATCCTTCGTTTGGACAAAGGTAAGCAAATGGCATCGAGTCTAATCGTGCGTATAGGATTTTTTGCGCTGCTGTGGTGGATATTTACGGAAGGTGCACCCGATTCCTGGCGGATGGGAGTGATACTGGTTCTGATTGCCGCATCGCTGAGCACCCGAATGACGCCGCCCCAATCCTTCTCTCTTAGGGGTTTATTTCAATTTGTACCATTTTTCATCCACTATTCACTGAAGGGAGGAATCGATGTGGCCTGGCGCGCCTTACGACCCAATATGGCTATTTCGCCTGCACTGGTCACCTACCGCTTGCGTCTACCAAACGGTGCACCGCAAATATTCATGACCAGCGTAATTAGCCTGCTTCCGGGCACGCTCGCCGCTGATCTGGAAGAATCAACACTGAAAGTACACGTACTGGATGGTAGCAAAGCATACCAAGACGAGCTTGCATTACTTGAGCAGAAGATTGCCCTTTTATACAATGTTCCCTTGCATTTGTCCGGTAAAATCATACCACAGGATCAAAGCGTCACTGATCACCTATGATGCTGATTTATCAAACTCTCGCCGTATTTCTATTATTAACGCTAGCTGCTGGTATGTGGCGAATATTGCGTGGGCCGACCATTGCTGATCGCATGTTGGCTGCGCAGTTATTTGGTACCACCACCGTTGCGATTCTACTGCTATTATCTCATGCCTCTGGCAATAGCGCGTTGCGAGATGTGGCACTGGTTTTCGCCTTGCTGGCGATAATTACAGTGGTCGCCTTCGTGCGCCGCGCCTGGTTAAATAAAACGGAGCGAAGCGATGAATCTGATTGATTTTATCTCCACTTTGTTACTCATCACAGGTGCGATTTTCTTTCTGGCGGGCACAGTTGGTTTGCTGCGATTCCCGGATGTTTACACCCGCCTGCACGCGCTCACTAAAGCAGATAATTTAGGATTAGGGTTGATCGTAGGCGGGCTTGCTTTGCAGGCAGAATCCTGGGTAATCGCATTTAAATTAATTGTCATCTGGTTACTGGTGCTATTGGCTTCTGCCGTGGCATGCCATTTGGTAGCCCGTTCTGCGTTGCACAGGAAAATCCTCCCATGGAAATCCTGATGCCGTTCGAGTGGTCTTTTGATCTGTTGCTG